>JBAPWU010000230.1:0-6537 GCA_049283855.1 Kineosporiaceae bacterium | reverse complement strand
GACCACGGTGGCGCCGTCCTGCACGGCCTGCCGCGCCTGGCCGGTACCCGCGTCCTCCGCGGTGGTCTCGAACCACGCCGGCTCGGGCCAGCCGTGCTGTGCGCAGGCGTCGGCCACGGTCCGCTCGACCTCGGCGAGATCGGCGAACTTCGTCGGGTTGACCACGATCGCCAGCCGGCCGGTCCCGGGCGTGCGGCCGTGCGACGGGGGGTTCACCGTCGCATCATGGCGGATCGGCGCGTGAACGGCAGCCCGGCCCGGCCCGGCCCCGCCAGCCGGCGGGGCCGGCTCGAGGTGCGCCGCACCCCAACTCGTGCGCACCATGTGGACAGGGCGCGGGCGGCGTCCGGATCGACGACGGTTGGAGCACCACGTGTTGAGCTTCGTCATCACCATGCTGATCGTCGGCGCGATCGCGGGGTTCCTGGCCCGGCTGATCGTTCCGGGCCGGGACTCCATGGGGATCCCCGGGACGATCGGCCTCGGCATCGTCGGCTCGTTCATCGGCGGCTTCCTCGGGTACCTCCTCTTCGGCAAGGATGTGGCCTCGGGAGCCCTGCAGACGTCGGGCATCATCGGCTCCGTGATCGGCGCCGTCCTGGCCCTGCTCGGCTACCGCGCCATGAACCGCCGCAAGATCACCCGCTGATACTCCTCGGGGCAGTCGTTCCCGGCACGCTCGAGGCCCGAACCGACGGCCCCACGGAGCATGACCAACGGGGAGACGGGGAGATGACCGGGTGTGACGCGATGGAAGCCGTTGGCCCCCAGGGCGTTGTGGGTCGGGGACAGCTTCACCGCGGGTGAGGGCGCTCAGGTTCCGGCGCCGCTCACCTACCCCCATCTGGTCAGCGCGCGCCTGGGCTGGACGTGCCATGTCGACGCCCAGAACGGCACCGGCTTCGTCAACGATGGGTTCGCCGCCTCACCCGAGTGTGCGCCCCTGATCCGGCGCCTTCCGGACGACGTCCGCCGCTGCGCCGCCGATGTCGTGATCGTCGACGCGGGACGGAACGACGCCGGGACCTCGATCCCCGTTCTCCGGCAAGCGGTCAGCGAGTACCTCACCGCGCTGCGGACGGCCTACCCGATGGCCCGGCTGGTGCTGGTCATGCCATCGCTGGTCGACCAGGTGCAGCCCGTGGAGTACCGGCGCGCCGGGGAGGTCCTGCGCGAGGCATCGGCGGCGTGCCGGGCGGAGGTCATCGACCCGGCCGAAGCGGGAGCCTTCGAAGACGCGCGTCGCAACCGTGGGCTGGTCTGTGACGACGGCTTCCACCCCAGCGCCGCCGGTCAGGCTCACTATGCCGATGCCCTGGCGGCCCTGCTGCAGCGTGAGCCCATCTGACGACCCGGCCCCGCGAGCTGGGTGCTCGCTCAGTGGGGACAGGCCGTCGATGCCATCCGTTCGACGTCACTGATCAGGACGCCCAGCTCGTCGGCCACTTGTTCGCGGGACATCCCTGCGGACAGGGCCTCGAAGACGGCGAGATCACGTTGACGCCGGATGTGGGATCCGCTGCGGTGATCGGACCAGAGCTTCTCATCCGCCTTCTGTGCGCGAGCCAGAGCATGGCTTGCGGCGACCGCATCGAAACTGCTCATGACGCTGCCTTTCTGGGTGCTCCGCAGCCGGTGGACCCAGCGTACTTGGTGAGCCTCCACTCGCATCATCACAGGCGCAGGCCGTTGCGGAAGAGGGCCGAAGGGTCCGTACGACGCGCCTGGACGTGACTCTGAGCACGTGTAATGGACTGTTAATGAAGCGTTCTCGCCCGCGCCATGACCCAGCTGAGCCTACGTCGCCGACGATCACGGGCATCACGGCTACGGCAGGCGCACCCCGCGAGCATGGATGTGGACGGCCGTGACGTCGCTGATGCCGTCGGAGGCGAAGGCCCCGTCAACCAGAATCGCCTCTTCATCGGATCCCCCCGGGGAGCAGCCGCTGGCCAGGTTCGCCGAGGGCTCGACGGATCGAGGCCGGCCGGGGGATGGACGCTCGCGGCGACAGGCGGTAATCACAGACCTACTCCGTGCACGGCCGTCGGTACAGCCCCCCAAGGTCCCGGGCGAGGCGACGCACGAACCGGGTCGCCGTCGTGGCCCGAGTCGTGGCCCGAGTCGTGGCCCGAGTCGTGGCCCGAGTCGTCGTGGCCCGAGTCGTGGCCCGAGTCGTGGCCCGAGTCGTGGCCCGCATGGGAGGGTGGCGGCGTGCACTCAGCGCTCATGTGGTCCGTCGCGGGTGGGGGTCTCGTGCTGGCCCTGATCGGTCTGGTGATGTCGGCCCTCGACCGGGTGGTCGACCGGGTGCTCCTGGTCGCGGCCGTCGTGGTCGAGGTGGCCGCCCTCGTGCAGTCGGTGGTCGCCGGCGTGGAGCTCGCCGGGAGCCACCAGGTGGCGTCGGCGGCCACCTTCGTCGGGTACCTGATCGGCGCCGTGCTGGTGATGCCGGTCGCGGTGGTGTGGGCCTGGGCCGAGCGGAACCGCTGGACCGGAGCCGTGGTGGCCCTCGGCGGCCTGACCGTCGCCGTGATGACCCTGCGGCTGAACACGTTGTGGAGCGCCGGTGGCTGAGCCGAGACCGACAGCCTCCGGGCCCGGGCGGGTGCTGGTCAGCGTCTACGGGATCTTCGCGCTCGCCGCCGGATCGCGGGCCGCCGTCCAGCTGGGTACCCGGTTCCACGAGGCGCCGGTGGCGTACCTGCTCTCGGCCTTCTCGGCGGCGGTCTACGTGATCGCCACGATCGCGCTGGCCCGGTCGGGCGGCGGCGCCCGCCGGGTGGCGTGGGCGGCGGTCAGCACCGAGCTGATCGGGGTACTGGTGATCGGCACGTTCAGCCTGCTGGCACCACAGGACTTCCCCCGGGCCACGGTCTGGTCCGGGTACGGCATCGGCTACCTGTTCATCCCGCTCGTCCTGCCGTTCATCGGCCTGTGGTGGCTGCGCCGCACCGGGGGCTCACACGGCTGAGACCCGGCGGGCGAGCACGTCGAAGATCTGGTGCCCCTTGGCCAGGCCCTGCCGTTCGAACCGGGTGACCGGCCGCCAGCCGGGCCGGGGCGCGAAGCCGGGGTAGGCGTTGCTCAGCAACGGTTCGCCGTCCACGACCTGGAGCATCTGCGCCGCGTAGGGAGCCCAGTCGGTGGCACTGTGCAGTCGGCCCCCGGGACGCAGCCGGTCCGCGGCCAGGGCGGCGAACGCGGGCGAGTACAGCCGGCGCTTGCGGTGCCTGGCCTTCGGCCACGGGTCGGGGAAGAACACCCGGATCTCGTCCAGCGACTGCGGCGTCAGCAGGTCACGCAGCACGACCAACGCATCCGCCACCGCCACCCGGACGTTGCACCGCCCGGCGCCGTCCAGCGCGCGCAGCAGCGCGCCGGCACCGGGGGTGTGCACGTCGACGGCGATCACGTCGCGATCGGGATCGTCGGTGGCCAGCGCGAGCGTGGTCTCACCCATCCCGAACCCGATCTCCAGCACCACCGGCGCCACCCGGCCGAAGACGGCCGGCAGGTCGAGCGGTCCGGCGGTGACGTCGAGGCCGTAGCGCGGCCACAGCGAGGTCAGCGCCGCCCGCTGCCCGCCGGTGATCCGCCCCCGCCGGTGCTTGAAGGAGCGCAGGGCCTCGCCCGCCGGCTGGATTACGACAGCGACGGCTCCGGCAGCAACGGGACCACCGGCGGCAACGTCCGGGACTGGCTCCGGGACGTGACCGGCGGGCTCGCGGGCGCCGGGGTCTCGAACGGCTGGACGTCGCCCACGCACCGCGTGTTGCGCGGAGGCAGGACCTTGGTCAGCAGGAACTTCTCGACCGCGGTGGTCACGCACGCCGAGGTGCCGAAGGCGGTGTGACCCCAGTTGTCGCTGGAGAGCAGCCGGCTGTTGGGCAGCAGCGAGGCCACCTTGACCGCGCCGTCGTAGTTGGTCGCCGGATCCCACAGACTCCCCACCACCAGAACCGGGTTGGCCGTCCGCCGCGTGAACGGGCCTGTGTAGGAATCCTCGTCCCTGACCGTCCAGGTGCTCGACGCACACGGCGAGGAGGACCAGGTCCACAGCGGGCCGAAGTCCGGCGCCGACCGATCGGCTGCGGCGGCGTACTTCGGCCAGTCCGCGGCGTTGCGGGGGTTGAGGCCGTCCGTGCACACCACGGACTGGAAGGCCTCGGGGGAGTTGTCGTACGGGAAGGCGTAGGGGAACGCGGTGCGCGCGGCAGCACGCGCCGCCGCCTTCTCCTGGGTCGCCGCGGCACGGCGTGCCGTCAGCCGGCGGGCCAGGTCCGTCTTGGCCTCGCTGCTCTCGGCGGGTGGGGCGTGCAGCGCCGTGTAGACGTCGGTGAGCACCGCGGAGACGCCGTCCGCGCCACTGGGGGCGTACAGCATCCCGAGCAGGATGCCCACGACCTGGGTGTAGCTGACGGTGAACGTCTCACCGGTGTCCGGGTCGGTGATGACCACCGGCGCTCGCTTGAGCGCCGTGACGATCTCGGCGTACTTGGTCACCGGATCACCCGGCTCGGCGAAGGGGCACAGTTCCGCACCGGCCTTGTCACAGCGCTGCAGGATCTCGTGCAGGGCCTGCGCCGCGCCCTCACCGGAGCGCAGCCTGGCGGTCTGCGGCACGCCCCTGGTCCTGGAGGTGCCCACCCAGGCCACCGGGTCGATGACGCCGTCGATGGTGATCGCGCGCACCCGGTCGGGGAACATGTTGGCGTACACGGTGCCGAGCTGGGTGCCGTAGGAGAAGCCGAGATAGGTCAGTTGCCGGTCGCCGACGGCGCGCCGGAGCACGTCCATGTCCCGGGCCACCTCAGCGGTCGACATGGAGCCGGACAGGGGTCGACCCCTGGTCGAACAGGCCTTGCCGAACGCCTTCGACGAGGCGACGTAGGCCGACTTCTCCTTCGTCGTCCACGGGAAGGCGACCGAGGTGATCCCGGTCAGGGCCTTGTCCTGAGCGCCGAGGTTCGGCCAGCACCGGACGCTGTCGCTGAAGTTGGTTCCGCGCGGGTCGAACCCGACGATGTCGAACCTTGCCAGCACCTCCGGCCCCAGGAAGAACGGCGCCGCCGCCGCGATCTGCACCCCGGACCCGCCCGGCCCGCCCGGGTTGAGGAACAGGGTGCCGATCTTGTGCGCCTGGTCCTTGGCCTGCAGCCGCAGCACGGCCACGCCGGTCGTGGGGCCGTTGGGGTGGTCGTAGTCCAGAGGCAGCTGCACGGTCGCGCAGGTAGCGCCCTCGGCCAGGGGCGTGCAGCCGAACCAGGCCGGCGTGGGCGTCGGGACCCGGTCGACGCGCCGGGCCTCCGCCGCGCTGGTCCGGTCCGATCTGGTGGCGGCCGCAGCGGGAGACAGCCCGCCCGCGAACAGCCCGGCTGCCGTCACGACGAGCGCCGTCACCACGACAGAGGCCGTGCGCGCGCCCGTCGTCCTATGCCTGATCACGTGTGACCCCCCGAACGCACTGCCCCGGCCGCACCCCTCTGGCCCGGCTCGGAAGGCAGGTCCACCCACCCTGGGCCAGCGGAGCGACGAGGGTCAAGCCCCAATCGCCGACAGGACGTCGATCCCCCAGGACGGGAACCACTCCCCCGGTCAGCGGGTGAGCGTCGTCCCCGCGGTGATCGCCGGAGGGCGGGCGCCGAGGAAGAAGATGCCCGGCAGGCCGGCGGTCTCGAACCCGAGGCTGGGGTTGCGGCGCAGGGTGGAGGCCGCCAGAGTGGCCGTCCCGGTCCGGTCGTTGCTGACGAAGAAGATCGCTCCGCCGCCCTCGGGAGCGCGGTTGTCCTCGATCACGCAGCCGCGCAGATCGAGGGTGAACCGATTGCCGTCCAGATAGATGGCGCCGCCGCTTCCCCCGCCCGGGGTCCCGGACCTGGCTGGGTTGGCCCCGCGGCCGGTGGCGGCGTTGTGACTGAACCGACTGTTCACGACCATCCAGGAGACCCCGATACTGCTCAGCGCCGCCCCGTTGGAGCAGGAGCCGCCCTGTCCCGGGGCGCCACCGAACGTGCTTCCGGAGATCACCGCCGGGCCTCCCTGGTACTGGCTGAGCGCCCGGATCGCGCCGCCGCCGACGTCGGGGCCGGTGGCGTCGCAGCGGTTGCGCACGAACCGCGAATTGATCACCTTGAGCCGGCCGCCCCGCACGAAGATCGCTCCCCCGCCGCCGCCGTCGGCCGTCTCGCCGGTGGCGTCGCCGTCGGCGAGGGTGAGGTTCTGCACCACCAGGGACGGCGTCTGCTGGTCCTGGCAGTGCGTGCTGGTCCACCCCTGCGCCGCGTCGCAGGTGTTCTGGTAGAGGATCCGCCGCGCACCCCCGCCGCTGAGCGTCACCCGTCCGCCGCCGTCCAGCACGAGCAGCGGATGGGTGTTGCGGACCTTCGCGGTCTGGGTCAGCCGGATGGTCACCGGCGCCGGACCGCAGTCGAAGGTCACCAGGCCACCGGCCGCGACGGCCGCGACCACAGCGGCCGACGTGCAGCCGGCCGGGGTCCCGGAGCCGATGACGCGGGTCGGGCGCGAGGTGTCGAC
>JBAPWU010000229.1:0-3307 GCA_049283855.1 Kineosporiaceae bacterium | reverse complement strand
GCACCCGCGGGCCTGCACCACGGCGCGGACGGCGCGCAGGTGCGCCTCGTCGTCCGGCCCCGGGTCAATCACCACCGCCCGGCGCGCGCCGGGAGCGGAGAGCACCCAGGTGTTCGTCCCGTCCAGGGTCATCGGCCCGGGGTTGGGAGCGAGCACGCACTGGGCGCTGGGGAGGACCTCGCCGCCGGACCAGGGCACCTCCGAGCGCGGCCCGAGGGTCCACCCGGGCGGCCCGCTCACGGCGGATCCCCCCCGCCGACGCCGTCCAGATGCACCCGCAGCACCTGCCCGCGGACGCCGTCCGGGCCCTCGGTCTCGGCCAGCCACGGCGAGACCGGCCGCAGGCTGCGCCGGGTCGCGAACAGCTCCGAGACGGACGAGGCGGCGGCCAGCTCCTCCAGGCAGACCAGCGTCGGCGGAAGCATGGGCAGCAGGCCCTCGGCATGCCGGCGCACCGCGTCGGCGGCGTCCACCCAGCCGGCCTGATCGCCCTCCCCCTCCAGGTGGCGCGGCTGCTGACCGGCCGGGACCCGGGCCAGGTAGAAGAGCGTGTCGAAGCGGCGCGCCTCGAACGCCGGGGTCACCCAGTGTGCCCACGGGTGCAGCAGGTCGGCCGACAGCCGTGCGCCGGCCGCCCGCAGCACCTCCGCCAGCTCCAGGTGCCCGGCGAGCAGGTCCTGGCGCCACGCCTCCCACTGCCCGGCGTCGGCGGTGAGCTGCGGACCGCCCCGGTCACGGTCGGGCTCGGCGAGCAGGACCCCGCACTCCTCGAACGTCTCCCGAACGGCGGCGACCAGGTGGGCGGGCAGCCGGGGCCGGCAGGTCAGCCCGAGCTCGGCGTCGGCCGCCTCGACCGCCCCGCCCGGGAAGACGAGCATCCCCGGGGCGAAGGCGAGGCTCCGGCGACGGCGCAGGGTGAAGACCCGGATCCCCTCGGCGACCAGCATGACCGTGGCCGCAGGGCGCACAGGCGTCTCTGCCGGTTCGCCCACCGTGCCCTCCACCACGCGGGAGGGTCGGACGAGCGCGGTCGGCATCGGGAAGTCACGCCACATGCGGCCATGCTCGCCCACCGCCGCCGTCCGGCAACAGCCCCCCGGTGGTGGCGCGGCGGACACTGATCCGCAGGTTGGGCTCTGAGTTTTCTGAACAAAGCGTTAGAGTTCGGGGGACAGCCGACACACACCACGGATGATCACTGGTTGCTCACACCCCTGCAGGAATCGGTGCCCCACGGCGCCAGGGGACCTGCAGGCTTCCCGTAGGGGGATCTCGACACAGTGAACGCTCACAGGTCAACACAGCGGTTCACGCTGCAGGAACTGGCTGCCGCGGCGGGCATGACGGTACGCAACGTGCGCTCCTACCAGACCCGGGGGCTGATCCCGCCCCCGACCCGGGCCGGGCGCCAGTCGGTCTACACCACGGAGCACCTGGACCGCCTCACCGAGATCCGCCAGGCGCGCTCCCGCGGCGCCACCCTGGGCCTGATCGGCTCGCGGCTCGCCCAGGGCGGGTCGCTGGACGCCGACGGCGTGGACCACACCTGGCTCCCCCGGCTCACCGCCCGCAGCGCCACCGGACGCGGCGAGCGGAGCCACCCGGCACGGGCGGCGTCGCTGGACGGCCTGCTCTCGCAGGGCAGTGCCCCCAGTTCCGAGGTGGAGTCTGCGGTGGCGGACCTGGTGCAGGCGGGAGTGCTGCGCCGCAGCGGGCAGCATGTGGTCGCCGACCGTTCCCTGGCCACCGGCGTCGGCAATCTGGCCAAGCGTGGCCTGACGGTGGAGCGGGTGCTCGGGGTTGCGGTCACCGCCGCGGAGGCCGGGCGCACCCTGGGTGCGGCAGTGGAGGCCGCCCTGGCCGAGCTCGGGGGCGACGACCGGGCCAGGATGCAGTTGCTGGAGGTCGTCGCCGGCGTCCTGGGCATCGTGGTCACCCTGGACCTCACCGACCCCCTGCCCGCGCCGAGGACGTCGGCGCGCTAGCGCCTCAGCCGGGCCACCAGCTCGATCTCCACCGGAGCATCCATCGGCAGCACGGCCACGCCCACGGCGCTGCGGGCATGGACTCCGGCATCGCCGAACACGTCGCCGAGCAGGGTGCTGGCTCCGTTGACCACGCCCGGCTGACCGGTGAAGGCGGGGTCGCTGGCCACGAAGCCGACCACCTTGACGATCTGCTCCACCCGGTCCAGGTCTCCGATCACCGACGCGATCGCCGCCAGGGCGTTCAGCGCGCTCACCCGGGCCAGGCCCGCGGCGTCGGCGGGGGTGACCAGCCCGGGGCCCTCGCCGACCTTCCCGGTGCGCGGCAGCACGCCGTCCACGAACGGAAGCTGACCGGCGGTCCACACCCGGTCGCCGTCCACCAGGGCCGGAACGTAGGCGGCCAGAGGTGCGGCGACGGCGGGCAGGGTCAGGCCGAGCTCGGCCAGGCGGTCCTCGATCCGACTCATCGCGCCACCGTACGGCACCGACGAACTAGGCTCGGCCTGTGTCCGCCGATCCCTCCACCGTCCCGTCGCCGCCCCCCAGACCCCGGTGGGACGGCGTCCGGCTGCACGTGGTGACCGGCAAGGGCGGCACCGGCAAGACCACGGTCGCCGCAGCGCTCGCGCTGGCCCTCGCCCGCGGCGGACGGCGCACGCTGCTGTGTGAGGTGGAGGGCCGCCAGGGCATCGCGCAGCTCTTCGACGTGCCGCAGCTGTCCTACGCCGAGCATCGGATCGCGCTGGCCTCCGGCGGCGGTGAGATGTGGGCCCAGGCGATCGAGCCCAAGGCCGCGCTGCTGGAGTACCTCGATCTCTTCTATCACCTGGGCCGGGCCGGCAAGGTGCTGGAGAAACTGGGCGCGGTCGACTTCGCGACCACGATCGCGCCGGGGCTGCGCGACGTGCTGCTCACCGGCAAGGTCTACGAGGCGACCCGGCGCCGGGACGCCTCCGGGCCGCACTACGACGCCGTCGTCCTGGACGCCCCGCCCACCGGGAGGATCGGGCACTTCCTCAACGTCAACGAGGAGGTCGCCGGCCTGGCCAAGGTCGGGCCGATCCGCAACCAGGCCGGCTCGATCATGACCCTGCTCCGCTCCGCCCAGACCGCGGTGCACCTGGTCACGGTGCTCGAGGAGATGCCGGTCCAGGAGACCCAGGACGCCGCGGCCGAGCTGCGCCGGATCGGCCTGCCGGTCGGCGCGGTGGTGGTCAACATGGTCCGTGAGGAGCTGCTCCCGGCGCGTGCCCTGACCGCGGCGATCCGTGGACGCCTGCCGAAGGCCGCGGTGCTCGCCGGGCTCGAGGCCGCGGGCC
>JBAPWU010000228.1:0-4162 GCA_049283855.1 Kineosporiaceae bacterium | reverse complement strand
GCCCGGAGCGGGTCGTGCCCGAGATCGACGATCTCGAACTGTCGGTCGGCCCGGTGCTGGACGACCTGGCCCCCGATGCCGTCCACGCCCACGACGTGCACTTCCTGGCCGTGGTCGGCCGGGCCGTCGCCCGGGCCCGAGCGGCCGGGCGCACGGTGCCCTGGGTCTACGACGCCCACGAGTGGGTGCCGGGGCTGTCCCGCTACGGCGGCCGGACGGCGCGCGTGGTGGCCGCCTGGGCGGCACTGGAACGACGCTGGGCCGGCCGGGCGGACCGCGTGATCACCGTCTCGCCGCCCCTGGCCGAGGCGCTGAAGGCCCGCCATCACCTCAGCCGCCTGCCCGAGGTCGTGCTCAACGTGCCGCCGCTCGGCTCCCGGGGCACGGCCGCGGCCAGCCTGCGGGAGGTGGCCGGGGTCGCCGAGGGGGTGCCGCTCCTGGTCTACAGCGGCGGGGTGCAGGCGGCCCGCGGGGTGGAGAGCGCCGTCGAGGCGCTGACCCACCTGCCCGAGGCCCATCTGGCCGTGGTCGCCGTCCCGTCGGTGCACAGCCCGGCGGTGGCCGCGGTCCGGGCGCGGGCCGAGCAGCTCGGCGTCCACGACCGGCTGCACGTGGTGGCCGGCGTGCCCCCGGACCAGGTGGTCGCCTTCCTCGCCTCGGCCGACATCGGCCTGATCCCGCTGCGCCACTACGGAAGCCACGAGATGGCGTTGGCGAACAAGCTGTTCGAGTACCTGCACGCCGGGGTGCCGATGGTGGTCAGCGACTGCCGGGCCCAGGCCGACTTCGTGCGTGAGCACGGTCTCGGCGAGGTGCACCTCGCCGGGGACGGCGCGGATCTGGCCGCGGCGGTGACCCGAGCCCTGGCCCGGCGCCCGGAGATCCGCGCCCGGATGGCCGACCCGGACCTGCTGGCCCGGTACACCTGGGACGCCCAGGCGCGGACGCTGCAGGGGGTCTATCGCGAGCTCCTGCCCGATCGCGGGCTGCGCGCCGAGGCGGCGCCGGTGGCTGCGGCCGAGCCGCCCGAGGTGCCGGTGGGGGACCGGAGCCGGACCCTGGTGATCGGCCCGGCCAACAGCGCCGGTCAGGCCTGGGCCTGGACCCGCTGCGCGGCCAGGTACCTGAACGGGGTCAGCGGCTGGACGATCGCCCTGCGCAACGAGCGTTACGACTACCCGGCCGACGAGCTGGTCGACCGGCAGACCTATCTGGCCGACGCCGACTGGCAGCTCCGGGAGCTGTCCCGGGCGCGGTCGGTGTGGACCCACGCCCTGCTCGAGGCCGGCCGGCCGCTGCTGGGCGGTCTGGCCGGGCGCGACTTCGTGGCCGATGCGGAGCTGCTGCGGCGCAGCGGGGTCGCGGTCGGTCTGGTCTTCCACGGCTCGGAGGTGCGCGACCCCCGACGGCACCGGCGGACCCATGAGTTCTCGCCGTTCGTCGATCCCAAGGACGAGCTGACCCGCACCCTGCAGGCGCGCTGCGACACCCTGCTGCCCCTGGTGGAGGCCTTCGACGGGCCGCTGTTCGCCTCCACCCCCGACCAGCTCGAGTACCTGCCCGAGCGTGCGCAGTGGCTGCCGGTGGTGGTCGACACCGCGGCGTTCTCCCCGGACCGGGACGGGGCTCCCCGGCCTCTGGAGCGGTCCCGGCCGCTGGTCGTGCACGCGCCGTCCAACCCCGCGCTGAAGGGCACGGCGGACGTCGAGCGGGTCCTCGGCCCGCTGGCCGGGCGGGGATTGATCGAGCTGCGGATGGTGACCGGGATGGCGCCGGAGCAGGCGGCCGCGCTGATCCGCTCCGCCGACATCGTGGTCGACCAGCTGCTGCTGGGCCTGTACGGCGTGCTCGCCTGCGAGGCGATGGCCTGCGGCCGGGTGGTCGTGGGCCACCTCGGCGAGGCCCTGCGGGCGCGCGTCGGTGAGCCGGTGCCGGTGATCGAGGCCACCCCCCGTACCCTGGACGAGGTGATCCGACGGCTGCTGGACGAGCGGGACTGGGGCCGCGCCGAGGCGTCGTCCGGGCCCGGCTTCGTCGCCCGCGTGCACGACGGCCGCCGCTCGGCAGCGGTGCTCGCACCGTTCCTGGACCTGTCCGACCAGCCCCCCACGGAGGTGGAGGTCCCTTGAGTCGCCGTCCGCACGTGCTGCTGCTGGGCATGCAGTTCCCCCCCGCCCGCGGCAGCGGGGTGTACCGGATCCGTAGCTGGGCCAACCACTTCGTGCGCCGCGGATGCGACGTCACCGTGCTGGCCGCCGACCGGGAGTACTGGTACGAGCGCTCGGGGGTGGTCGACCCCGAGCTGGAGAAGACGATCGAGCCGCGGGTGAAGGTGGTGCACGTCAAGGTGCCCCGCGAGCACCTGCGCCAGGACCTGCGCACCATGTCGTGGGCACACGCGAACTTCCCGCGGGCCTGGATCCGCTCACATGATGCCCTGCGCCGCAGGATCTTCCCGGAGGTCTACGCCTCGATCATCCCGATGTTCGTGGCCCGGGGGGCGGCGATCCACGCCCGGCACAAGGTCGACGTGGTGTTCGCCACCGGCAACCCGTACTCGCAGTACGGCGCCGCCTACCAGCTGGGCCGGCTGCTGCGTCGCCCGTACGTGGTGGACTACCACGACCCGTGGACGCTCAACCCGTTGACCGAGGAGGACGCGTTCCCCGCGGATCATCCCGCCTTCGTCTGGGAGCGGCGGATCGTCGAGCACGCCGCGCTCACGGTGACCGTCAACGAGCCGCTGGGAGACTGGTACCGGCAACGCTATCCCTCTGCGGCGCACCGCATTCGGGTGGTCGAGAACGGGCTGGCCGAGGAGGTGGTCGGTGAGGTCGCGTTGACCCCGCTGGCCGCGGACGCCCCGGCCAGGGTCGGCTTCGTCGGCACCGTGCGCTCCGACCTGCCGCTGGAGGAGTTCCTCGACGGCTGGGCGCTGGCCCGCAAGGAGCCGGAGCTGCACGAGGCGACCATGGACTTCTACGGCTACCTGGGGTTCTTCACCCAGAACGAGGCCGGGATCCGCGCCCGGATCGAGGCGGGGTTCGAGGGCGTGCGCTACCGGGGGCCGGTGCCGCAGACCCAGCTCGGCGAGGTGTACTCCACCCTGAACGTGCTGGCCATGCTGCTGCCCTCGTCGAAGTACATGACGGCGGGCAAGGGCTATGACTACATGGCGGCCGGACGCCCGGTGATCGGGGTGCACCATCCCCGCAATCACACCACCGAGGTGTTCCGCGACTACCCGCTGTTCTTCGGCACCCCCACGGTGGACGCCGAGTCGGTGCGCGACGCGCTGGTGGCCTCGGTGCGGGCGGCGCGGGCCGAGACCCGCGAGCAGTTCGACCTGTGCCGGGCCAAGGCGCTGCGGCACACCTGGGATCTCAACATGGACCCGGTCGGGGCCGAGGTGGAGGCGATGATCCGTGGCTGAGGTGCCGGCTCAGGCCCCGATGACCGGGCGGCCGCGGGTGATCGCGGTGGCCGTGGTGACGTCCCGGCGCGACCGGGCCGTCCGGGCGCTCGGCGAGGTGATGGCCGCGGGCGGGTCGGCGCTGCTGATCACCGCCGACGGGTCGGTGGCGCCCGATCTGCCCGACGGCGTACAGACGCTCGATCTGGCCGCGAGCGAGCGCGCGGTCGGCCTGCACCCGTTGCTCACCCGCTCGCCGGTGCGGTTCGCGAAGAAGCTCACCGGCGGCTCGGTGAGCGGGCCGACGCCGGCCTGGCGGTGGTGGAGCCAGGCCCGCCCCTACCGCGCGGTGCGGCCCTGGGTGCTGTGGCGCGCGCTGCGCCGCCACCTCGACGTGGTGGCGGTGGACCGGGTCGATCACCTGGTGATCGTCGGCATCGAGTCCTGGCCGATCGTCTGGCACCTGTGCCGGCGCAACCCGTCGATCACCTACGGCTGGGGCGTCCCGGCGGAGGTCTACCAGCGCGCCGGGCGCCGTCCGCCGGTGCCCGCCTGACGCGACGGCACGTACCGAGGTCGTTTCGACACCCCTCCGTGGGCGGCCTTCGCGGCGTCAACCAGGTGAGTGATGACGCATCGCTGACGGGAGGGTGAGGACGTGAGCGCGGAGCTGGGTGCCCGGCTGCGCCGGTTGGCCGAGGAGGCTCCGGTGGGGACGAGCGGCGTCGGGCCGCCCGCGGAGTTGTGGGC
>JBAPWU010000227.1:0-2090 GCA_049283855.1 Kineosporiaceae bacterium | reverse complement strand
ACCAGGCACAGCCGCGCCGGAACGGTGCCGGCCACGACGCCGCCGTCGTGGACGCCGCGGACCGAGCCGGCACCCTCGATCACCAGGCGCACCACCGTCTTGTCCTCGTCGTCGAGCACCCGCAGCTCGCGCACGCTCCGGCGATACGCCACCAGCGGGAGCAGCGCGCGGATGCCGAGCGCGGGGGCCAACCGATCGCGCAGCGGCCCCTGCGGGATGTGCTCCAGGCGCAGCGGGGCCTGCGATCCCGTGGGGAGGGGGCAGACCCACCGCTCTCCCGGCGGGCCGTGCAGCACGAGCGTGACCCCCGGGCCGGCGTCGAGCAGCTCGCAGGCCAGGCCCTTGCGGTGCAGGAGCCAGTCCGCCGTGTCCAGCCACGTCCCTGCTCGACGGCGGGCAGCACCGGCGGCGAGGGACAGGTGCGGCGGCAGGGCCGCGCGAACGCCACCGAGCGTGGGGGTGGTCACAGATCGATCTCCCTCTCCTCCCCCCGAGCGGGCAGCCGCCCGCACGCCACGCTAGTGCCGACCCCGCGGGCGAACGCGCCGACACTCCCCAGGGGCCCGCGGGAGTAGCGCCGGACGAAGGCCCGCAGGATCTCCGGTGGGTGGGTGACGTCGCTGGCCAGGGCCAGCGCCTTCAGCTCCTCGGCCTGGTGAGGGGGGAAGTAGCCCGCGTGCTTGTAGACCTCGATCCGGGTGCACAGTCCGTGCACGTCCAGCTCGGGGTGGAACTGGGTGGCGTACACGTGCTGACCGATCCGGAACGCCTGCACCGGGCAGGCCGGTGAGCCCGCGAGCCGGACGGCGTGGTGCGGCAACCGGCTGACCGCCTCCTTGTGCCCGACGAACGCCTCGAACGTGGCCGGCAGGCCCGCCAGCAGCGGGTCCCGGCGGCCCTCGGGGGTGAGGGAGATCGGCACGCAGCCGACCGGTTCGGAGTAGCGCCGGTCGACGACCGCCCCCTGGTGGCTGCCGAGCGTGCCGATGCCGTAGCAGGCCCCGAGGAACGGGAAGTCCTCGCCGATCACCCGGTCGAGCAGACCCCTCAGGTCGGCCTCGACCCGCGTCTGCACCGGAGACTTCGACTCCGCTGGGTCGCTGGAGTTGAACGGCCCCCCGCCGAGGAAGATCCCCGACCACGCACCGAGGTCCACCTCCCCCAGCGGCCGCTGTTCGAGCCGCACCCGGTGCAGGCGGCTCTCGTCCAGGCCGCCGAAGGCCAGGAACGACTCGTACTCGTTGTCGGCGGCGGCGTCCTCGGCCCGCGTGGCCAGCAGCAGGAACGGTTTCACGCAGGTCACCCTACGAGTCCGCTCCCGCTCGACTCACTCCACCACTGAAGTCGGCGGAAACCGCAGGGGTGGTGGGTCGATAGACTCGGCGCTCTGAGCGCTCCCACCTGGCTGTCACCCACCGAGCTGCGCATCGGTCTGGGCTGCATGCGCCTGTCGACCGGTGGCGACATCGGTGAGGACCAGGCCGTGGCCACCGTCGCCGCCGCGGTCGAGGCGGGCGTCACGGTGTTCGACACGGCACGGGCATACGAGGGCAACGAGCGGCTGCTCGCGCGGGCGCTTCGAGGGTGGGGCGCTGGGGCGAGGGCGCGGATCATCACCAAGGGCGGGATGTCCAGGCCCGGCGGGTCCTGGGTTCCCGACGGCCGGGCCGGGTCGATCCGACGAGACTGCGAGGCGAGCCTGACCGCCCTGGACGGCCTGCCGATCGACCTCTACCTGCTGCACGCCCCCGACCCGCGCACTCCTTGGGCGACCTCGGTCCGCGCCCTGGCCCGGCTCGTCGAGGCGGGACTGGTGGGGCGGGTCGGGCTGTCGAACGTCACTGGGGCCCAGCTCGACCGGGCGCTCCACCTGGCCCCCATCACGGCCGTGCAGTTCGCGCTGAGCGTCGTCGACGACACAGCACTGCGTTCCGGCCTGCTGCAGAGGTGCGAGAAGCTGGGCATCACCGTGATCGCTCATTCGCCGCTCGGTGGCCCGGCCCGTATCAGGCGCGTGCTGACCCGGGAACCGGCGCTCACCACGGTGGCGCAGCGGCACGGGGTGGGCGCGGCGGAGGTGGCCCTGGCTT
>JBAPWU010000226.1:0-1602 GCA_049283855.1 Kineosporiaceae bacterium | reverse complement strand
GGCCGGCACGGTGGGCACCCTGCCGGACGCGATCGCCCTGGCCGGCTCCCTCGGCCTCGACCCGCTGGTGAGGGTCGGCGACGGGTACGCCCCGCAGATCCGCCACCCGGTCCGCTGGAGGACGTACCGCACCGCAGCGCCCACGCACCCGCCCGCCCTGGGCGAGCACGACGCGGCCGTCCGCGCCTGGCTCGCCGCGCCGTCCATCCCCGAGAGGTGACCCGATGAAGCCGACCACCACCAGCAGCCGCACCGTGAACCCGCACGACCTCGCCGACATCGACGCGGTGCTGAGCGCCGAGGAGAAGACGGTGCGGGCCGCCGTCCGCCAGGTCTGCGCCGACGCGGTCGACCCCTACATCGCCGACTGGTACGAGCGCGGCGAACTCCCCGCGGCGCGCGAGCTGGCCCTGGAGTTCGGCAAGGTCGGCCTGCTCGGCATGCACCTCGAGGGCTACGGCTGCGCGGGCATGAGCGCGGTCGACTACGGCCTGGCCTGCCTCGAGCTGGAGGCCTCGGACTCGGGCATCCGGTCGCTGGTCTCGGTGCAGGGCTCGCTGGCCATGTTCGCGATCTGGCGCTGGGGCAGCGAGGAGCAGAAGACCGAGTGGCTGCCCCGGATGGCCACCGGCGAGGCGCTGGGGTGCTTCGGGCTGACCGAGCCCGACTTCGGCTCCGACCCCGGCTCGATGCGCACGGTGGCGCGCCGCGACGGTGACGACTGGGTGCTCGACGGCACCAAGATGTGGATCACCAACGGATCGATCGCCGACGTCGCCGTGGTGTGGGCGAACGCGGGTGAGGAGAACGGCGGCATCCGGGGCTTCGTGGTTCCGACGGCGACGCACGGCTTCTCTGCGCCCCACATCAAGCACAAGATGTCGCTGCGCGCCTCGGTCACCAGCGAGCTGGTGCTGGAGGGGGTCCGCCTGCCCGCCTCGGCCATGCTGCCCGACGTGCGCGGGCTGAAAGGCCCCCTGTCGTGCCTGAACGAGGCCCGCTACGGCATCGTCTGGGGCTCGCTCGGTGCCGCGCGGTCCTCGCTGGAGTCGGCCCGCCGGTACTCGATCGAGCGGGTGCAGTTCGACCGGCCGATCGCGGGCTTCCAGCTCACCCAGGCCAAGCTGGCGAACATGGCCGTGGAGCTGATCAACGGGCAGTTGCTCGCGCTGCACCTGGGCCGGCGCAAGGACGAGGTGGGCCTGCGCCCCGACCAGGTCAGCCTGGGCAAGTACAACAACGTCACCAAGGCCCTCGAGATCTGCCGGACGGCGCGAACCATCCTGGGCGCCAACGGGATCTCGCTGGAGTACCCGGTGATGCGCCACGCCAACAACCTGGAGTCGGTGCTGACCTACGAGGGCACCGTGGAGATGCACACCCTGATGATCGGCCAGGCCCTGACCGGGATCCCCGCCTACCGCTGAGGGCGCCCGTCCTCGACCGTGGGCGGGTTCTATCGGCGGCGGTCGCGCTCGCTCCAGCAGGCGCGATGCCAGTGCCGCCGGTCCTCGACGCCGCCGAAGGCCCCGATCGGCTCCTCGGCCGGCCAGGCGACCACGTGCGCCACACCCGGCGGGATCTCCTGGCGGCAGCCGGGGT
>JBAPWU010000225.1:0-16804 GCA_049283855.1 Kineosporiaceae bacterium | reverse complement strand
GGCGACGCCGGTCGAGATCGGCCCGCCCGGGCGGGTGTGGCAGTTCGCCACCAACCCCCCGCCGGCGATCGGCGGCCCGGTGCTCGCCGCGATGCTGATGCTCCTGCACGACAGTCCGTCCGGTGGCTGGGACGGCGCCGACCTGGCCGCCCTGCTGCGGGTGATGCGCGCGATCCTGGCCCACCGCAACCTCGAGCTCGACCTCACCGATGACCGGGCGGCCGCGGGGCGGGCCCTGCTCGACGGCGTCCTCGCCTCGGGCCAGGCCTGGCTCGGGGTGGCGCCGTCCACCGCGCACGTCTCGGCCGTCGACACCACCGGAGCGGCGTGCTCGGTGACCGCCTCGACCGGATACGGCTCGGGGATCACCGTTCCGGGCACCGGGGTGTGGCTGAACAACTGCCTCGGCGAGCACGAGCTCAACCGTTCCGGCCTGCACGCGCTGCCGCCGGGCACCCGGCTGGCCTCGAACATGGCGCCCACCGTGGGCCGGCGCGAGGACGGCGCCACGATCGCGATCGGCAGCCCCGGTGCAGACCGGATCACCACCGCGATGGCCCAGGTGATCTGCTCGATCGCGAACGGCGATCTCGGTCTGGCCGAGGCGATCGCGCGGCCGCGGATGCACGTTCGGCGCACCCTCGACGGCGCCGAGACCCTGGAGTACGAGGAGGACCTGGACCTCGACGGCGCCGACCGCTCGGGCCTGTTCCCCTCGGCCGACGACCTGCCCCGGCACGCCCACCACCGGCTCTCGATGTACTTCGGGGGAGTGGCCGCCGCCGTCCACCACGCCGACGGCACCCTGTCCGCCGCCGCCGACCCCCGCCGCGACGGCGCCACCGCCACCGCCTGACAGTCGAGACGGGCCGTCGGCCGCTGCAGGCCCGGGGTACCCTGCCGCACATGGATTCCCTTCGCCTCGCAGTCATCGCCGGAGACGGCATCGGTCCCGAGGTCGTCGCGGAGGGCCTCAAGTCGTTGCGCACCGCGCTGGACGGCGAGGTGAGCGTCGAGACCACCGAGTACGACCTGGGCGCCACGCGCTGGCACGCCACCGGCGAGACCCTCCCCGACGGCGCGCTGGCCGAGATCCGCGAGCACGACGCCATCCTGCTCGGCGCCATCGGCGACCCCGGGGTGCCCAGCGGCGTGCTGGAGCGGGGCCTGTTGCTGCGGCTGCGGTTCGAGCTCGATCACTACGTGAACCTGCGTCCCGCGCGGCTCTACCCGGGCGTGGCCTCGCCGCTGGCCGACCCCGGCGAGATCGACTTCGTCGTCGTCCGCGAGGGCACCGAGGGCCCCTACACCGGCAACGGGGGCGCGCTGCGGGTCGGCACCCCGCACGAGGTGGCCACCGAGGTCAGCGTGAACACCGCCTTCGGCGTCGAGCGCGTCGTCCGCGATGCGTTCCGCCGCGCCGCGAACCGGCCCCGGCGCCACCTCACCCTGGTGCACAAGCACAACGTGCTCACCTACGCGGGGCACCTGTGGCGGCGCACCGTCGAGCGGGTCGGTGCGGAGTTCCCCGAGGTCACCACCGGCTACCAGCACGTCGACGCGGCCACCATCTTCCTGGCCACCGACCCGTCCCGGTTCGACGTGATCGTCACCGACAACCTGTTCGGCGACATCATCACCGACCTGGCGGCCGCCATCGCGGGCGGGATCGGCCTGGCGGCGTCCGGGAACATCAACCCCGACCGGACGGCGCCGAGCATGTTCGAGCCGGTGCACGGGTCGGCGCCCGACATCGCCGGCCGGGGCACGGCCGACCCGACCGCCACCGTGATGTCGGTGGCGATGCTGCTCGAGCACCTCGGCCACGACAAGGCCGCCCGACGGGTGGAGCAGGCGGTGGCAGCCGACCTGGCCGAGCGGGGCGCGGTAGCACGCTCCACCGCCCAGATCGGTGACGCGATCTCCGCCCGCATCTGACCTCGAGGGAGCCCCGCCATGTCCGCCCTGCAGTTCGCCACGCACCTCAATCCCACCCCGGCCTCGCCCGAGCAGCGCGCCGCGGTGCTCGCCGACCCCGGGTTCGGCAAGCACTTCACCGACCACATGGTCCGCGCCACCTGGACCAAGGGCACCGGCTGGCACGACGGCGAACTGGTGCCCTACGGCCCGATCACGCTCGACCCGGCGGCCGCCGTCCTGCACTACGCGCAGGAGATCTTCGAGGGGATGAAGGCCTACCGGCACGCCGACGGCTCGGTCTGGGCGTTCCGACCGGAGGCCAACGCCGAGCGCTTCGCGCGCTCGGCCCGCCGGCTGGCCCTGCCCGAGCTCGCCGTCGAGGACTTCCTGGGCGCGATCGAGGTGCTCGTCACCCAGGACCTCGCGTGGGTTCCCGGCGGGGAGGAGCAGAGCCTCTACCTGCGTCCGTTCATGTTCGCCTCCGAGCCGTTCCTCGGCGTCCGCCCGGCGAACGAGATCACCTATCTGCTGATCGCGTGCCCGGTCGGGTCCTACTTCTCCGGGGGGATCAAGCCGGTCTCGATCTGGCTGTCCTCGAGCTACACCCGGGCGGCCCTCGGCGGCACCGGCGCGGCCAAGTGCGGCGGCAACTACGCCGCGAGCCTGGCCCCGATGGTCGAGGCCGCCGAGCACGGCTGCGACCAGGTCTGCTTCCTGGACGCCGTGGAGCGGCGCTGGGTCGAGGAGCTCGGTGGCATGAACCTGTACTTCGTGCACCGCGACGGTCGGCTGACCACCCCGGAGCTGGGCACGATCCTGGAGGGGATCACCCGCGGCTCGATCCTGACCATGGCCAAGGAGCTCGGGCTGGACGTCGAGGAGCGCCGGGTCGACATCGACGAATGGCGGAACGGGGTGAACACCGGCGAGATCACCGAGGTGTTCGCCTGCGGCACCGCCGCCGTGATCACCCCGGTCGGCCGGCTGGTCTGGGACGGCGGCGAGGTGACCGCGCCCGAGGGCGAGGTGACCATGCGGCTGCGCAAGGCCCTGGTCGACATCCAGTACGGCCGCGCCACCGACACCCATGGCTGGATGCGCCGCCTGGCCTGACCCCTGGGGCTTCTGGTCACCCGAGATCGACCCAGGCGTCGTGCAGCCACAGCCAGGGCACGCGGGACTTCGCTGACCTGTCCGACCCACGCGGTGAGAACGTCTGCCACCTAGGCGGGCGCCCCGGGCGGCACGGCCACACTCATCGCGTCACCGTAGTCCGACCCGGGTTGTCCACAGGCCGGCTCCCGGAGTGAGCGGCCGAATGGCCGATTCGGGCAGATTGGCCCGCGATCGAAAGGGGTGGACCATGGGAGCCATGACGGCGTCGTTCGAGACAGCCTGGATTCCTCCAGGGCCGCTGACCGTGGCGGACCTGGAGGGGATGCCGGAGGACGGGCACCGCTACGAGTTGCTCGACGGGGTGCTCGTCGTGAGCCCGGGCGCGAGATGGAGTCATCAGTTCGCCGCCGGTGAGCTGTTCGTGACGCTCAAGCAGGCATGCCCGGCGCACCTGGACGTGCTCTTCGCACCGTTCTCCGTCCGCCCAGGGGCCGATCCCTCATCGCCCGTGCTGCAGACCGAGCTGCAGACCGAGCTCCAGCCCGATCTCCTGGTGGCAGAGCATGGGCAGTTCCGAGACACGGAGTTGCCCTCGGCCCCGCTGCTCGCGGTCGAGGTGTTGTCGCCGAGCACCCGTCTGGTGGATCTGCACCTGAAGAAGGCTGCCTGCGAGCGCATGGGCACGCCTCACTACTGGGTGGTCGATGCCGATGTGCCGTCGCTGACCGTCTTCACGCTGGTCGACGGCGTGTTCCGGCGCGCCGCGCACGTGGAGCGCCGAGAGGTCTACTCGGCAGACGAGCCGTTCCCGGTCCGGGTGCGACCCGCTGATCTCGTGACGCGGGAGTCGGGCCCGCGCCCGTGAGCGGCGCCTCCGGCGCACAGTGGCGACCGCCGTCGGATCCCATGACGGTGGCGGGCCTCCACGCAGTGCCCGAGACCGGCGGCCGGCGCTACGAGGTGCTGGACGGCGTACTCCTGGTCAGCCCGGCGCCGACCCTGGCACACCAGCGCGCGCTGCTGGAACTCATGCTCCACCTCGACCGCGCGGCAACCGCTGATCTGGAGCCGCTGCTCGGGCCGTTCGCCGTCCGCCCCGACGGACTGCGGCCCCTGGCCGAGCTGACCACCGAACTGCGTCCGGACGCCGTCGTGGCACCGCGCTCGGCCTACGCCGACGACTGCGTGCCGGGGCCACCGCTGCTGGTGGTCGAGGTCTGCACCGCCGAGACGCGACTGGTCGACGAGCAGCTCAAGCGGTTCGCCTACGAGCGGATGGCTGTTCCCTCGTTCTGGCTGCTCGACGTCGATGCCGACCCACCCGAGGTGATCGTCTACGAACTGGACGGCGCGTCGTACCGGCTCACCGCGACGGCGCGAGGACACGAGGTGCTCACCGTGGCCCGGCCCTTCCCGATCACGATCTGCCCGGCCGACCTGCTGTCGCGCTGACGGTCCCCGCCGGCCAGGAACAGCGCAGGCCAGAACTACTCTTGTAGTCTCATGAACTACAAATGTAGTCTGATGGCGTGAGCCTGACCCCCTCCCGTCGCGACCTCGTGCTCGACTCCGCCATCGAGGTGCTGGGTGAGGGCGGTGTGCGTGCGCTGACGCACCGCGGAGTGGATGCGGCGGCGGGCCTGCCGGCCGGGTCGACGTCGAACCTGTTCCGCACCCGGCAGGCGCTGTCGGACGCCGTGGCGGAACGCATCACCGCGCGCGAACTGGCCAACTGGGAGGACCTTGCCCTGAGGCTGTCCCCGAGCACGCCGGCGGAACTGGCGCGGGCGCTCGCGGCCTTCGTCCAGGAGTCGGCCGGCGCGCACCGAACGCTCACCCTCGCCCGCTACGCCATCCTCGTCGAGGCAGCCCAGCGCCCGGAGCTCCGGGCGAGGCTGGCCGTGACCGGCGCCCGGGTCAACGCCCGGTTCGCCGCCGTCCTCGCCATGCTCGGATCGCGTGATCCCGAGCGCGACCTGCACCTCATCCTCAATTACGGCACCGGCGTGCTGCTGCATCAGCTCGCCGTGCCCGACCCCGCTTTCGATCCCGCACCTCAGCTGACTGTGCTTCTGGAGTCGCTGATCGCGACACCTGATCCAGCCTCGACCCCGGAGGAATCATGGAACTCGACCGTGCCTGGCAGGCGATCGACGCCCAGCGCCGTGCCGTGACCGATCTGCTCTCGACGCTCACCGTCGAGGAGTGGACCCGCCCGTCGCTGTGCACGGGCTGGACCGTGCGGGACGTCGCCGCGCATCTGACGCTGCAGCAGCAGGGTCTTCGGGATGTCCTCGGCATGCTGGCCCACACTCCGCCCTCCGGCATGAACCGGATGATCCGGGAGGCGGCCAGGCGCAAGGCCGACGTGCCGACCGAGCAGCTGGTCGCCGAGATCGCCGCGATGGTCGGTTCCCGCCGGCACAACCTCGGGGTCAGCCATCGCGAGACCTTGATCGACATCCTGGTGCACAGCCAGGACATCGCCGTCCCACTGGGCCGTGCATTCGCGCTCGACCCCGAGGCCGCTGCCGTCGCCGCCTCACGGGTGTGGTCGCGGGGTTGGCCCTTCTATCCGCGCGGACGGTTGCGCGGAATCTCATTGGTCGCCACCGACATCCCGTGGTCGCAGGGATCGGGACCGGAGGCGCGAGGCCCGATCGGTGCCATCCTGCTGGTGCTCACCGGCCGCGCCGAGGCGGCGCTGCCCGCGCTCACCGGCGAGGGCAGGGCCGTGCTGCAGCGCTGACCCGGATCAGGGATGGTCCAGAGCATGGGCGATCATGTGGCACACTGTTCGCATCATGACCGTCTTCAGCCTCATTATCGGCAGGCGCGTCGGTACCGCCTGAGGAGCGATCCAGGCACCACCGACGCGCAGACCCTTCGCGATTCGCGAGGGGTCTTTTTCGTGCCCCACGCACCGACGGAAGAGAGAGACGATGAGCCCGACCAGCGCCCTCCAGGTCTACGACACCACCCTGCGCGACGGTGCGCAGCAGGAGGGCCTGAGCCTGTCGGTGCCCGACAAGCTGACCATCGCCCGTCACCTGGACGACCTGGGCGTCGGCTTCATCGAGGGTGGATGGCCGGGCGCGATCCCCAAGGACACCGAGTTCTTCCGCCGAGCCGCCGCCGAGCTCTCCCTGCAGCGTGCCCAACTGGCCGCGTTCGGCGCCACTCGCAAGACTGGGGTCGCCGCCGCCGACGACCCGCAGGTGCGGGCCCTGGTCGACTCGCTGGCGCCGGTGGTCACGCTGGTCGCCAAGTCCGACGTCCGCCACGTCGAGCGGGCGCTGCGCACGACCGGGGCCGAGAACCTGGCCATGGTGCGGGACACCGTCGCCTACCTGGTCGCCGAGGGGCGCCGGGTGTTCCTGGACGCCGAGCACTTCTTCGACGGCTACCGCGCCGATCCCGCCTACGCGGTCGAGGTGGTCCGGGCCGCGGTCGAGGCCGGCGCGCAGGTGGTGGCCCTGTGCGACACCAACGGCGGCATGCTCCCGGCCGAGATCGCGGACGTCGTGCACGCCGTCCGCGAGGCGAGTGCTGCGCCGCTGGGCATCCACTGCCACAACGACACCGGCTGCGCCGTGGCGAACTCCCTCGCCGCGGTCGACGCCGGCGTGGTCCAGATCCAGGGCACCCTGAACGGCTACGGGGAGCGGACCGGCAACGCCGACCTGCTCGCCGTCGTCGCGAACCTGGAACTCAAGCTCGGGCGGCAGGTGCTGCCCGTGGGAAGGCTCGCCGAGGCGACGCGGATCGCGCACGCCGTCAGCGAGATCACGAATGTCCCGCCGTACTCCAGGCAACCGTATGTCGGTGCAAGCGCCTTTGCTCACAAGGCAGGCCTGCACGCCAGTGCGATCAAGGTTGATCCCGATCTGTACCAGCACGCCGACCCCACGACGGTCGGCAACGACATGCGAATGCTGGTCTCCGACATGGCAGGGCGTGCCTCCATCGAGCTCAAAGGGCGCGAGCTGGGGTACGACCTGACCGGAGACCGGGACCTGGTCACCCGGATCACCGACCGGGTCAAGTCCCTGGAGGCGGCGGGCTACACCTTCGAGGCCGCCGACGCCTCGTTCGAACTGCTGCTGCGCGAGGAGGCGGACGGCACCCGTCCGGGCTTCTTCGACGTCGAGAGCTGGCGAGTGATCACCGAGTCCCGCCCGGGCTTCGACGCGATCAGCGAGGCCACGGTCAAGCTGCACGCGGGAGGGGCGCGCCAGGTGGCCACGGGGGAGGGCAACGGGCCGGTCAACGCCCTCGACCACGCGCTGCGCGGGGCGCTGCTGCCGGTGTACCCGGAGCTGGAGAAGCTGCAGCTGATCGACTACAAGGTGCGGATCCTGGACGCGTCCTCGGGCACCGACGCGGTAACCCGGGTGCTGATCGAGACGGCCGACTCCTCCGGCAGCTGGACCACGGTCGGCGTGGGAGCGAACATCGTCGAGGCCTCCTGGCAGGCCCTCTGCGACGGCCTGACCTACGGCCTGTTGGGGGTCGACGTTCCCCGCCGCTGACGTCGCCGACCGTCAGAATATCAAGTTAGCTTGACTTTGTGTCGTGTAAGGTTGACATTGGACGCATGGTCAAGACGACGGCGGAGGGGCGGGTCAACGCGGTGCGCCGGCATCGCCAGCTCGGCGGCCTCACCCAGGCTCAACTCGCGCAGGAGTGCGGGGTCAGCCGGCAGACCGTGGTGGCGATCGAGGCGGGCGACTACGCCCCGTCGGTCTACCTCGCCCTGCGGCTGGCGCAGGTGCTGGGGGCGAGCGTGGAGGACCTGTTCGCAGCAGCAATGGGAGAGCAGGGGGTTCAGTCATGAGCAGCTCGGCCGAGAAGTCGTTGTTCATGCGGTTCGCGGCGGCGGTGGCCGATTTCGGTGACCCGTTCTATGCCGAGGAGCGCCAGCGGGACGTCTGGAACGAGGCGTCCGCGTTCGGTTTCCAGTTCCTGGTGTGGGCAGGCATGGCGCTGAGTGCGGTCATGCTGTGGGTCGGTGGCCGCCCGCTGCTGCCCTACGCCTTCGCCCTGCTGATCCTGATCGTGGCCGCCTCCTACCTGGTGATCGCCTATGCGCGTCTGCTGGGGGTGCGGGTCGCCGTCAAGGGGTCGCTCACCCGCCCCCGCCTGATGGCCTTCGCGGTCGTCTACGCCGCCCTCATCCTCGGCGCGGTGCGCAGCGTCGGCACGGGCGGCCTGGACCGCCCGGGACTGATGATCGGCCTGGCGGTCGGCGCGGGCGGCCTGACCGGCCTGCTGATCGGCATGGACCGTCAGCGGCGCCGGCAGGAACGCGCGGCCGAGCGGGGCGAGGTGGACGACGTCACCCACCCCGGACTGTGATTCAGGCGTCCGTCCGGGCACCGACGTCCGGGGCTGGTTCGATTCGATCTCGGGAGATGACAGGGAGCAGTCATGAGTACTCCGACCAAGGACACTCCGTTCATGCGGTTCGCGGCGACGGTGGCCGATTTCGGTGACCCGTTCTATGCCGAGGAGCGCGAGCGGGACGTCTGGAACGAGGCGTCGGCCTTCGGGTTCCAGGTGTTGCTCTGGGGCGGTTACGGGCTCGTCGGCGTGATGCTCTGGGCCGGCGGAGCGCCGGTGCGGCCCTACGCCCTGGCCCTGCTCGCCCTCGTCGGTCTGACCGCGGCGATGGTGATCGGCTACGCCCGCCGGCTCGGGGTGGAACCCATCGAGAACGCCTGGCGCACGCGTCCCCGGCTCGTCGCCATCGTGGCGCTCATGGCCTTCGTCGCTGCCGGTTTCGTCTGGGGAGGTGCCGGCGTCGGTGTCGGTGTCGACGGACTCACCCTCGACCGCGCGACCATCGCCGGGCTGCTGACCGGAGCCGGCCTGGCGCTCGGCCTGGCCGCGGGTCTGATCTGGTTCACCCGTCGCCGGGACCGCTCGACCGCGGAGGACGAGCAGGAGCGCTGACCGGTTCCCGCGCCGGGCCCAGCAGGGCATCGCAGAGCTGGATCAGGCTGGCCCGCAGCGGCTCTGCTCGCGCGATGAACTCGCGCTGGGCCGCGGCATAGGCGGCCTTGCCGTCGGCGGTCTCGACCGGCACCGGTGAGTACCCGTAGCCGCGCAGGTCGTAGGGCGAGGCCCGCATGTCCAGGGTCCGCACGTCGCGGGCCAGCTCGAAGCAGTCGACCAGCAGTTCCGACGGCACCGCCTCGCCGAGCTTGGCGGCCCACTTGTACAGATCCATGGTGGCGTGCAGGCAGCCCGGTTGCTCGAGCTCGATCTGCAGGGCCCGGGTCGGCTGGATCTCGTTGCGCGGCAACGCTTCCGGGGTGAAGAACCGGAACGCGTCGACGTGGCTGCAGCGGATCCGGTGGCCCTCCACGACGGCGTCGGTGCCGGCCTGGCCGAGCCGCAACGGCGCCGCGTGCCGATGCTCGGGCTGCCGGTAGACCATGGCCCACTCGTGCATCCCGAAGCAGCCCAGGAACGGCGGGCGGGCCGCGGTGGCGTCCAGCAGGGATCGGATGAACCGGACGGCGTCGCCCCGCCGTGCCATGAACGCCTCGACGTCCAGGTGGGGCAGACCGGGGTGCCAGCGCCGCAGGCGCGACGGGCGCACGGAGTAGTAGGTGAACAGGAAGTCCTCGACCGGGTGCTTCTCGCCCCGGGCCCTGCGCGCCAGGTGCCCGGCGAGCAGGGCATCCACCCGCCGCTCATGGACGGCCCGCCGGGTCTGCCACGCCGAGGGTTCGAGCACCTGCACCACACCAGGGTAGGTGGCGGTCACTAGGGTCGAGGTCATGCGTATCGCGAGGTTCACCACGGGGGAGGACCCCCGGTTCGGCGTCGTCGAGGATGATCGGATCGCCGTCGTCGTCGGCGACCCCCTGTTCACCCCGATCCAGTACACGGGGGAGCGGGTGCCCGCGGAGGACGCCCGGCTGCTCGCCCCGGTGATCCCGCGCAGCAAGGTGCTCGGGGTGGGACGCAACTATGCCGACCACGCCGCCGAGCTCGGCAACGACCTGCCCGCGGAGCCGTTGGTCTTCCTGAAGCCGAACACCTCGGTGATCGGGCCGGGAGACCCGATCGTGCTGCCCGCCCAGAGCCGTGAGGTGCACTACGAGGGCGAACTGGCGATCGTGATCGGGCGGCTCTGCCGCGACGTACCGGTCGAGCGGGTGCACGAGGTGATCCTCGGCTACACCTGTGCCAACGACGTGACAGCGCGGGACCTGCAGCGCGCCGACGGGCAGTGGTGGCGGGCCAAGGGGTTCGACACCTTCTGCCCGCTCGGGCCCTACCTGGTCACCGGGCTCGACCTGGCAGCAGCGGGTGACCTGGGGGTGACCACGCGGCTCGACGGCGAGGTGGTGCAGCAGGCCCGCACGTCGCAGATGGTCTTCGACATCGCCCGCCTGGTCACCCACATCAGCGCCGCGATGACGCTGCTGCCCGGCGACGTGATCCTCACCGGCACCCCCGCGGGGGTGGGTGCGATCACGGCCGGGCAGCGGGTCGAGGTGGAGATCGAGGGATTCGGCGTGCTGGGCAACCCGGTGGTCAGACGCTGAACGGAGGCTCCTGCGTGGTGTCGCCGGACGGCGGTGGGGAGGCCGGCGGGTTCTGGTTCTGCCCCCGCCAGTTGATCACCGTGGCTCCGCTGGAGTCGGGCATGATCAGCCACGCTGCCACGTAGAGCAGCAGGCCGGTGCCGCCGAAGATGACGATCACCGCGGTCAGGATGCGGACCAGGGTGACGTCGATGCCGAAGTACTCGGCGATGCCGGCGCAGACGCCGGCGACCATGCGGTTGTCGCTGCGGTGGAGGGTCTTGGAGTTCGTCATGGCTCCAGCCTGCTCCTGCGGGCCCGCGCTGTCTGTCCGGGATGGCCCTGAGCCACCCCCGAACCAACCCTGAGAACCTCTCCGGATCCTCTCGGCGGTTACGCTGAGCCGCATCATGACTGTCGATACCGCTGCACCCACCACGGCCGGCGTCCGGGTGAGATTCTGCCCCTCGCCGACGGGCACCCCACACGTCGGGCTGATCCGCACCGCGCTCTTCAACTGGGCCTATGCCCGGCACACCGGCGGAGCCTTCGTCTTCCGGGTCGAGGACACCGACGCCGCGCGGGACAGCGAGGAGTCCTACCTCCAGCTGCTCGACGCCATGCGCTGGCTGGGCCTGGACTGGGACGAGGGGGTCGAGGTCGGCGGCCCCGACGCGCCGTACCGGCAGAGCCAGCGACGCGCCATCTACGACGACGTGGTGGGCCGGCTGATCGCCGGCGGGCACGTCTATGAGTCCTTCTCCACCCCCGAGGAGATCGAGGCCCGCCACCACGCCGCGGGTCGTGATCCCAAGCTCGGCTACGACAACGCCGACCGCGACCTCTCACCCGAGCAGCGGGCCGCGCTGCGTGCGGCGGGGCGCGAGCCGGTGCTGCGCGTGCGTATGCCCGAGGACGGCATCACCTTCGACGACCTGGTCCGCGGGCCGGTCACCTTCGCCGCCGGCAGCGTGCCCGACTTCGTCGTGGTACGGGCGAACGGCGACCCGCTCTACACGCTGGTCAACCCGGTGGACGACGCGCTGATGGGCATCACCCATGTGCTGCGCGGAGAGGACCTGCTCTCCTCCACCCCGCGCCAGGTCGCGCTCTACCAGGCCCTGATCGCGATCGGCGTGGCCAAGGAGATCCCGCGGTTCGGGCACCTGCCCTACGTGATGGGTGAGGGCAACCGCAAGCTCTCCAAGCGCGATCCCTCGGCCGACCTGTTCCTGCACCGCACGCGCGGTTTCACCCCCGAGGGCCTGCTCAACTACCTGGCCCTGCTCGGCTGGTCGATCGCCTCGGACCGTGACATCTTCACGGTCGAGGAACTGGTGGCCGCCTTCGACATCGCCGACGTGAACGCGAACCCGGCACGGTTCGACCTGGCCAAGGCCGAGGCGATCAACGCCGAGCACATCCGCCGCTTCCCACCGGAGGAGTTCGCGGTTCGCCTGGTGCCCTACCTGCAGAGCGCCGGAGTCCTCGGAGCCGGGCCGAGCGCGGCCCAGCTGGCGGTGCTGGACGCCGCGGCCCCCCTGGTCCAGACCCGGATCCAGCTGCTCGGCGAGGCCCCGGCGATGCTGGGGTTCCTCTTCACCGCCGACGCCGACCTGGTGATCGAGGACGATGCCCTCGCCCAGGTGACCAAGGACCCCGACTCGGCGCGCGCCGTCCTGGACACCGCCGCCGCCGTGCTCGCCGCGGTGGACTGGGACGTCGCCCCGATCGAGGCCGCCCTGCGGACGGCCATCGTCGACGGGCTGGGGATCAAGCCGAAGCTGGCCTTCACCCCGCTGCGGGTGGCGCTGAGCGGACGGCGGATCTCGCCCCCGCTGTTCGAGTCGATGCAGATCCTGGGTCGCCCGGCGACGCTCGCCCGGCTGGCTGCGCTGCGGGCCAGGCTGGCCGCGTGAGCGTTCCGGTCCGGTACGGCCCGGCCCAGGCCTGGCTGCCGCGGCCGTACAGCCAACTGCTGCGTGGCCCGACCTTCCGGTGGTGGCGGCCCCTGGTGTCGGCGCTCGTCGCGGTGGGCGCGCTGTTCGTCGTCCTCTTCGTGTTCTGGACCGGGATCGCGACCGTGATGGCCGCCACCGGCGGGGAGGAGGGCCTGACCGAGGCGCGGCTCGAGGAGTGGTCGGTCTCTCCCAGCGGAGTGTTGTTCACCAACCTGATGCTGGCCGCACTGATCCTGGTCGGGCAGGCTGCGGTCTGGGCGGGGTTCGGCTGGCGGCCGCGCTGGGTGTCCTCGGTGGCCGGTGGAGTGCGCTGGGCCTGGTTGGTGCGCTGCTACCTGGTCTGCGTGGCCCTGATGGTGGTCGCCAACGGAGTGCTGGTGCTGATCGACGGCGGGATGTCGATCGCCCCGGAGCAGCAGGCCGGGCTGTACGCCGTGGTCGTGCTGGCCAGCACCCCCCTGCAGGCCGCCGGCGAGGAGTACCTGTTCCGTGGCTGGCTCAGCCAGGCGATCGGGGCCTGGATCCCACGGGCGGCGGTCGGCGCCGTGGTGGCTGCGGTGTGCTCCGGCCTGGTGTTCGCCTGGGCGCACGGGCAGCAGGACCCGTGGCTGTTCCTCGACCGGCTCGTGTTCGGACTGATCGCTTCCTGGCTGGTCTGGCGCACGGGAGGCCTGGAGGCCTCGATCGCCCTGCACGGTGCGAACAACCTGCTGGCCTTCGGACTCGGGGTGATCTCGGGGCAGGTGGAGGCGACGATGACCTCCACCGGGGCAGACGCGACGATGGTCGCGGTGGACGTGCTGCTGCTGGTGCTCTCCGCCGCGGTGCTGGACCGGCTGGCCCGCCGCTACGCGGTGGCGCGCTACTTCCGGCCGCCGGTGCGCGCCTGGTGACGTGCCCGGCCGCCGTGCTGCTCGACATCGACGACACCCTGGTGGACACCCGGCACGCCTTCACCGTGGCGATCGGCGGCATCGTGGAGCGCTGGCTGCCCCACCTGGACCGGGCCGGCGCCGAGCGGGCGCTGGCGCACTGGGTGGCCGACGCCGACGGGCACTTCCGCGCCTACACCCGCGGCGAGATCGGCTTCACCGAGCAGCGGGCACGCCGCGCCCGGGCCCTGCACGCCGCCTTCGACGGTCCGGCGCTGGACGAGGACGCCGTCGCCCGGTGGGACACCGACTACGACGACGCCTTCCGCCGCGCCTGGCGGCTGTTCCCGGAGGCGAGCGGCTTCCTGGACCGCCTCGACGCGGCCGGCGTGCCCTACGGGGCGGTGACCAATGCCGGCCGCGACTACCAGCGGGACAAGCTGCGCCGGGTCGGCCTGGCCGAGCGGCTGCGGATGATGGTCTCGGTGGACGACCTGGGCGTGGGCAAGCCGGATCCGCGGGTGTTCCGGCGGGCCTGCGCGAACCTGGGCGTGGCCCCCGGGGACGCCGTCTATGTCGGTGACGAGCTGGACGTCGATGCGCGCGGGGCGAGCGAGGCCGGGCTGCGGGGGATCTGGCTCGACCGCCACGGCAGATCACGGGAGCTGGTGGGCCTCGACGTGCCGGCGGTCTCCTCGCTGACCGAGCTCGCCGACCTCTACTCCTGGTAGGGCGGGGGTGGTGCCGTCGTCGGTGAGCCCACCACCGGATCCTCGCTGCCATCAGGGCGGCCAGCGCCGGGTCGCGGTCCACCGCCTGGGTGAGCAGCTCGCCGTCGCCGTCCACCGTGGCGAGGGTACAGCTCGCGCCGTCATCGGTGCGGCCGGCGCCGGACGTCCAGGAGGCCGGCGGCGCCAGGTGGCGCCAGCGGTGCGTGCGGGTCCGCCTGCAGCCGGTGCAGGTCCGCAGCCAGTTCCTCGCCGCTCTGATAGCGATCGTCAGGGTCCTTCGCCAGCAACCGGGCCACCAGGGCGGCCAACCCGATCGGTATGCCCGGCACCACCTGCACCAGGTCCGGCGGCGGGGCGTGCGTCCGCAGCAGGTCACCGACCTCGTTCGCGGCGAACGGCAGGGCCCCGGCGAGGCTCTCGAACAGCACGATGCCGAGCGAGTAGAGGTCGGATCTGTGGTCCACGGGACGCTTCAGCATCCCGGTCTGCTCCGGCGGTGAGTAGGCCAGCGTGCCCACCGCTGCCTGCGACTGATCGCCGGATGCCCAGGCGGCCAGACCGAAGTCGATCGGGAGTGCCTGACCGTCCGGCTGGATCATGATGTTGTCCGGCTTCAGGTCACGATGCACCAGCCCCTTGCGGTGCACGGCTGCCAGGGGTTCGACCACGTCCAGCGCCACCGAGACGACCCGCTCCGGCGCCAGCGCGCCCCCGGCCAGCACCTCGGCCAACGACAGCCCCTCGACAAGGTCCATCACCAGATACGGGCAGCCCTGCGCCTGCCCGACCTCATGGATCGCCGACAGGCGCGGGTGCTCGATACTCGCCAGCAGGGCGGCCTCGCGCCGGACGGCCGCCAGCGCCTGATCCGAGCCCGATCCGGACGTCCCCGGCCGCGCGGTGCCGACGATCTTCAACGCGTACTCGGACGCGCCGTCCCCCGATCCTGGCCGGAGCACCCGGCTCTGCGCGCCCCGCCCGAGCTCTGATATCACCTCGAAGCCGGCGAGCCACGCTCCGGAGGCCCGCTCCTGCGGCGCACGCGGCAGGGGCACACCCGGGAGATTTCCCCCCGGGGCGCGCGGCGGCTGAAGGCTCACACCTGCAATCTCGGTGGCCGGCGGGTCCAGGGTGAGCCCCGGGTCGACCCCAACCGGAGATTCCGGTCCGGAGCGTCAGGCACCGGTGCCGCAGGGTCCGCCGACCGGGATCTGATTTGGGTGGTGGGGGAGCGGACCGGTATCGTCGTGCGTCGGGTCTCGGGCCGGAAACGGCCGTGATACCCCCATGGGGTATGGTGTAATTGGCAGCACGACTGATTCTGGTTCAGTTAGTCTAGGTTCGAGTCCTGGTACCCCAGCGGCCCCGTTGTGTAGTGGCCTAGCACGCCGCCCTCTCAAGGCGGTAGCGCGGGTTCGAATCCCGTCGGGGCTACACCGACAGGCCCCCGGCCGCACTGGCCGGGGGCCTTGTCATCGGCGGCCGTCTGGCGCCGGGGGTCGTTCTGCCTTTGGATACACGTATGCGCTACGTCGATGTGGACACGCCCACCCCGGTCTCGGTGATCGGCCTGGGCACCTGGCAGTTCGGTTCGAAGGAGTGGGGGTACGGGCCCGACTACGACGAACGGGAGGCCGGGGCCATCGTCAGGCGGGCGGTCGAGCTGGGTGTCACCCTCTTCGACACCGCCGAGATCTACGGCCTGGGCCGCAGCGAGAAGATCCTGGGCGCCGCGTTGCGCGCGGCCGGGGCCGAGCCGGACCACGTGTTCCTCGCCACCAAGATCATGCCCGTGCTGCCGGTGGCCGCGGTGGTGGAGCAGCGGGCCGTGGCCAGCGCCCGCCGGCTCGGCGTGCGCCGGATCGACCTCTACCAGGTGCACCAGCCCAACCCGGTGGTCGGCGACGCCACCACGATGCGCGGGATGCACTCCCTGCAGCAGCTCGGTCTGGTCCGGCACGTCGGGGTGAGCAACTACTCCCTCAGCCGTTGGGAGGCCGCCGACCGGGCCCTGGCCGCAGCCCAGGCCGAGGCGGCCACGGTGCTCGCCGACGCGGGGCCCGGCTCATCGGTGGTGCTGTCCAACCAGGTGCAGTACAGCCTGGCGCACCGGCGTCCGGAGACCGATCTGATCCCCTTCGCCGCCGCCAACCGGCGGATGGTGATCGCCTACAGCCCGCTGGCGCAGGGCCTGCTCTCGGCCCGGTTCGGGCCGCACGACAGGCCGGCCGGGGGCATCCGCTCGGTCAACCCGCTGTTCCTGCCGGAGAACCTCGCCGCGGCGAGCGAACTGCTCGGGGTGCTGCGCGACATCGCCGCCACGCACCAGGTGAGCCCGGCCCAGATCGCGCTGGCCTGGGTGATCCGTCACCCCCAGGTGGCCGCGATCCCCGGGGCCTCGTCGGTCGCCCAGGTGGAGAGCAACGTCGCCGCCGCCGAGATCGTGCTGACCACCGAGCAGGTGGCTGCCCTGACCACCGCGGCGGGGCGGTTCACGCCGGTCACCGGGCGTAGGGCGATCCCCGCCCTGTGGCGGGCCCGGCGCGGCCGCTGAGCTTCTCCGGCCGGTGTGACAGGCTGCGGGGCATGCGTCATCGGAGTCTGCCGGCGGTGGGTGCGCTGGCTATCCTGATCGCCACCTCGGGCGCGCCAGCGGCCCCGGC
>JBAPWU010000224.1:0-3210 GCA_049283855.1 Kineosporiaceae bacterium | reverse complement strand
GCTGGCCGGTGCCTACCGGCTCGTCGACGCCGGTGCGGCGCCGGGCGTTCCGCGGGTGCAGCTCGCGGCCAGCGGCGCCGTCCTGCCCGAGGCCCTGCGCGCAGCGGACGAGCTGGCCGAGGAGGGCGTGCTGGCCCAGGTGGTCGACGTGACCTCGCTGGACCGGCTCTACCGGGCCTGGCAGCGCACCCTGCGCCAGGGGATCCGGACCGCGACCACGCCCTCGGTGCCGGGAGCGCTCCGGGCCGCGTTCGAGGTGCGGGTGCCGCTGGTGACGGTGCACGACGCGTCCTCGCACGCGATGGCCTGGCTCGGGTCGGCCCTCGGCGCACCGGCGGTGAGCCTGGGGGTGGACACGTTCGGGCAGTCCGGAACCGTGGCCGACCTGTACGCAGCCCACGACCTCGACGCCGGCTCCATCGTCAACGCCGCCCTTGCCGCCCTGGCCCTTGCGTAGTCCGCGGGTCAGGCGGCGGGTCAGGCGGCGGGTCAGGCGGCGGGGCGGGGGGCGTCGTCGGGGGCGTGCGGGGCGCGCGAGCCGGGCTCGTGGATCGCCTCGGCGGTGCCTGCGCCGTCGGCGGTCCTGGTGCCCGTCACGTGCACCTGGTCACCGACGGCGACCTCGGTCAGGGTGCCCCTGGTGGTCGAGGTGACGGCCCAGGCCACGGTGAACCCGTCGGTGCTCTTCACGGTCACCGAGGTGGCCGACTTCGCGGTCACCGCTCCCTGCTGGACCAGCACCTTCTTGGTGGCCGTTCCGGTGCCGTCCCGCACCACGAGCTCACCGTGCAGCACGTCGCCACCCATCCGTCGGTCCATTCCACCGCCGCCGTGCCGATGGCCCTTGCCCCACCCACCCGGCTGACCCGGCTGCTTCTGCTGGGTGTCTCCGGTGGCGGTGGGACTGGGCGTGGAATCGGCGAAGGCGCCGCCGCCGAGCGCGACGGCGGCCCCGCCGACCCCGAGGGTGAGGGCCGCTCCGGCGGCCATGGCGACGAGGGTCGAGCGGCTGCGGGCCATGAAGGTTCTCCTGTGGGATCGAGGTCTGTTCCGCCGAGCATCGGCGGTCGACCTGGCAATTCCCTGGGAACGGCCCGGGATTTCCCGTCGGATCGCCGATTCCGGGCTGTCGGCGCGGCGTGGCACCATCACTGCTGTGACGCTCGTCTTCACTCTGCTCACCCTGGCGGTCCTCGGTCTGGTCGTCGCCGTCGCCCTGGGCTGGATCGGTGGCGGCCTGGACGCCCCGGCGTCCTCCCTGCCCGAGATCGGGCTGCCCGAGGGCGAGGTCGACCCGGCGGACCTCGACCACCTGCGCTTCGCGCCCGCGCTCAGGGGCTACCGGATGGACCAGGTCGACCAGACGCTGGACCGGCTGGCCGGTGAGCTGGCCCGCCGGGACGCCGAGATCGCGCACCTGCGCGAGCTCGCCGAGGCGGACCGGCCGACCGAGCTCGAGTCGTTCCTGCCGCCGGAGGGCTGAGACCATGCCGAGGTTCACCCGGACCGTCGAGGTGGCCGCGCCCGTCGACCGGGTCTGGGCGGCGCTGGTGGACTGGCCCCGGCACGGCGCCTGGGTTCCGCTGACCACGGTCCGCACCCTGACCCCCTCGCCCGCCGGTGTCGGCGCGCGGTTCGTCGGCCGGACGGCGCTCGGCCCGCTCGGCTTCGACGACGTGATGAAGGTGGTGGTCTGGCAACCGCCGGACGGCGCCCGACCCGGGTTCTGCGAGGTGGCCAAGGTCGGCCGGCTGCTGCAGGGCATGGCCTCCTTCGAGGTCGTCGCGAGCGAGCAGACCGATGGGGGAGCGCGCAGCCGGGTGAGCTGGACCGAGGACGTCCGGGTGGCCCCGGAGTGGCTGACCCGTCCGTTCGGCTCGCTGATCGCCCTGATCAGTGGGCTCGGGCTGCGCCGGGTGCTGGCCGCGATGGCTGCCGATGTCGAGCGGGACCAGCATGGCTGAGCTGGTGATCGGCGAGGACGGCCTGGCCCGCTGCGGCTGGGGCGCGAGCCCCCCCGACAACCTTGCCTACCACGACAACGAGTGGGGCCGGCCGGTGCGTGGGGAGCGTGCGCTGTTCGAGCGGTTCACCCTCGAGGCGTTCCAGTCCGGGCTCTCCTGGCTGACCATCCTGCGCAAGCGTGAGGCCTTCCGGCGGGCGTTCGCCGGCTTCGACCCCGAGCAGGTGGCACGCTTCGGCGCGGCCGACCGCGAGCGGCTGCTGGCCGACGCCGGGATCGTGCGCAACCGGGCGAAGATCGACGCGGCGATCACCAACGCGGCTGCGGTGCTCGGCATCAGGGAGCGGGTGGACGGCGGCCTGGACGCCCTGGTCTGGTCGTTCGCCCCGGCCGGGCCACCCGCCGCGCCCGGCGGTCTCGGCGAGGTGCCGGCGAGCACCCCGGAGTCGAAGGCCCTGGCCAAGGAGTTGAAGCGGCACGGCATGGTCTTCGTCGGCCCCACCACCGCCTATGCCGCGATGCAGGCGTGCGGGCTGGTCGACGACCACCTGGCCGGCTGTCACGCCCGCCTCGCCCGGTGAGTGCGCTCGACCGCCTCGCTCGGCTGCCTCGCTGGGCCCAGGCCCTGCTGATCTTCGTGGCCTGTCAGCTCCTCACCGCCGTGCTGATCGACCGGGCGGCCCGGTTCACGGTGCTCGACGCGCAGGGCCACACCAGCCGCTGGTCGTACCTGCACTTCGTCGCCCGCTGGGACAGCGCCTGGTACCGCCGGATCGCCCAGGAGGGGTACCCGCTGGTGCTCCCGCTGGACGGGACCGGCGAGGTGAAACAGAACCCGTGGGCGTTCTACCCGCTGTTCCCGATGCTCGCCCGGGCCCTGATGGCGTTGCCCGGGGTGGGCTGGCCGCTCGCCGGGTGGCTGGTGGCGGTGATCTCGGCCCTGGCCGCTGCGGTGCTGCTGCGCCTGCTGGTGGAGCGGCTCGGCGGGCCGGCGCTCGCCCTGTGGTCGGTGGCGCTGCTCGGCTCCTTCACCACGGCGCCGGTGCTGCAGTTCCCCTACAGCGACTCCCTCGCCCTTGCCCTGGTGCTCGCGGTGCTGTGCTGCCTGCAACGCCGGCGGTACGCCCTCGCCGTGCCACTGCTCCTGGTGATCGGGCTGGCCCGCCCGGTCGCCCTCCCGCTGGGCGTGGTGGTGGCCGTGCACGCGGTCCGGCGGTTGCGGCACCGGCCGCTGACCGCGCTGTCGC
>JBAPWU010000223.1:0-8079 GCA_049283855.1 Kineosporiaceae bacterium | reverse complement strand
GGCCCACGCCGCGCAGACCTCGGGCCGGCTGGTGCTGGACGACGGGGCGGTCGCCGCGGTGGTCACCCGGCGGATGTCGCTGCTGCCGGCCGGGGTGGTGCGGGTCGAGGGCGACTTCAGCGCCGGCGATCCGGTGGACCTGACCGATCCGTCCGGCCTGGTGGTCGCCCGCGGCCTGGTGAATTTCGACGCAGCCGAAATGCCTGCCCTGCTCGGCCGATCAACGCGTGACCTGGCCAGAGAGCTGGGATCGGGCTACGAGCGGGAAGTGGTTCACCGCGATGATCTCGTCCTGGTCACCGGAACTGCGCCAAAGACGTGACGCGGGGCCGGAACACCTGCTGGACTGAGGGTGTGACAACCGGTGACGACCAACCGCTCGCAACGCTGACCCCGTTGCGCGGGATCACGCTCGGCCCGTCCCGGCGCCGTACACGGCCCGCGCATCGTGAGGAACCCGCGCTCTGGTTCGTCACGATCACGGTCAGCGGTGACCGGGTGACGGCCGACTCGGTCCGCGAGGGCCTGGAACGCCTGAGCGAGGAGCAGCCCTTCCTGGTCTCCGCCGCCTATGCCAGCAGCCGCGCCGAGGTGCGCTACTGGGACGAGTCGGTCGATGTCGAGGGCGCCGTGGCCCAGGCCCTGAAGATGTGGGACGAACACCAGGAATCGGCGCAACTGCCGGCCTGGAAGGTGGTCGGGCTCGAGGTGGTCGACCGGGACACGGCCCGCCGTCGCGTGGTCGACCCGGTCCGGGCCCAGGTCGGCGAGCTCGGCGAGATCCGCCCCATGGAGGGCAGCGACCTCTGACGTGCCGGGATGCCGCCGCGGCTGTCCTACCCTGGTGGCATGACGCTCGCGAACACCGACGTCCCCACCCAGGTCGCCCGGGTCGCTCCGGTCGCGACCGGCGAGGTGAAGGACGCCGTCCTGGAGACCTGCCGCCGTGCGCGTGAGGCTGCTCGCGCGCTCGCGGGAGCCCCGCGCGCCCGCAAGGACGCCGCGCTGCGGGCCATCGCCGACGCCCTCGACGCGGCGATCGAACCGATCATGGCCGCCAACACCGAGGACCTCGACCGCGGGCGCCGCGAGGGCCTGAGCGAGGGCCTTGCCGACCGGCTGCGCCTGGACGGCGACCGGATCGGCGCGATCGCCGGCGCGGTGCGTCACGTGGCCTCGCTGCCGGACCCGGTCGGTGAGGTGGTGCGCGGTTCCACCCTGCCGAACGGGTTGCAGCTCAGGCAGTTGCGGGTGCCGTTGGGCGTCCTGGGCATCGTCTACGAGGCCCGGCCCAACGTCACCGTGGACGCCGCGGCGCTGGCCCTGAAGAGCGGCAACGCGGTCGTCCTGCGCGGCGGCTCGGCGGCGGCGACGACGAATGCGGTTCTGGTGGAACAGATCCGCGGTGCGCTGGAGCGGGCCGGCCTGCCGCCCGACGCGGTCAGCACGATCGATGCCCACGGCCGGGACGGCGTCACCCACCTGATGCAGGCCCGCGGGCTGGTCGACGTGCTGGTGCCGCGCGGCGGGGCCGGCCTGATCGCCTCCGTGGTGGAGAACGCGAAGGTTCCGGTGATCGAGACCGGGACCGGCAACTGCCACGTCTACGTGGACTCGGCGGCCGACCTGGACCAGGCGCTGGCGATCACTGTCAATGCCAAGACCCGCCGGACCAGCGTCTGCAACGCCGCCGAGACCCTGCTCGTGCACCGCGACGTCGCCCGGTGGTTCCTGCCCCAGGTGCTGCCCGCCCTCGCCGAGCGCGGGGTGCGCCTGCACGTGGACCGGCTGAGCGCCGTCCTCGCCTCGAGCGTGGGGGTGGAGACCACGGAGGCGACCGAGGAGGACTGGGCGACCGAGTACCTCGACAGCGACCTCGCGGTGGCGGTGGTGGATTCGCTCGAGGCGGCGATCGCGCACATCCGCACCTACTCCTCGGGGCACACCGAGGCGATCGTGACCACCGACCTGCGGGCGGCTGAGCGGTTCGTCGCCGAGGTCGACTCGGCGGTGGTGGCGGTCAACGCCTCGACCGCGTTCACCGATGGGGCCGAGTTCGGGCTCGGCGCCGAGATCGGGATCTCGACCCAGAAACTGCACGCTCGTGGTCCGATGGGCCTGGCCGAACTGACCTCGACCAAGTGGGTCGTGGTCGGTGACGGACACATCCGACCCTGAAGGAGTGCGCTGAGTGGAGGGCACCGAGGTCCGCAAGCTCGTCGAGCTGGAGGACGGGCACTGGTGGTACCGGGAGCGGCGGGCGCTGATCGAGCGTGCCGTGGCGGGGCTGACGCCGGGTGATGCGCTGGATGTCGGCGCGGCCGGCGGGGGCAACACCCGGGTGCTGCGGGCCCGCGGCTGGCGGGCGGCGGCCCTCGAGTACGGCGCCGAGGGGGCTCGGGTCTGCCACGAGCGGGGGATCCCGGTGCTGCGGGCGGATGCGACCGCGCTGCCGCTCGCGCCGTCCAGCCTCGACCTGGTGGTGGCCTTCGACGTGCTCGAGCACATCGAGGACGACAAGGCGGCGGCGGTGGCGGTGTTCGACGCCTTGCGGCCCGGGGGGACCTTCCTGGTCGCGGTGCCGGTGGACATGCGCCTGTGGTCGGCGCACGACGTCGCGGTCGGGCATGTGCGTCGCTACTCGCGGCGTGAACTGACCGATCTGCTGACCGGGGCCGGGTTCGTGCTGGAGGACGTGCGCAGCTGGATGGTGCTGCTGCGCCCCGCGGTGGCCCTGCGCCGCCGGTTCGGCGACAACGACGGCAGCGACCTGGACAACCCTCCGACGTGGATGAACCGTGCGCTCGGGGCCGTCGTGGCCGCCGAGCGCCACCTGCCCGTGGGCTCGCTGCCCGGAGTGTCCATCCTGGTCCGCGCCCGCCGCTTCTGACCCCCGTCGACGCCGACCCCGCCCAGGGGCCCTGACTCGAGTGGTCGATTCGGCCCCGTGTCCGCCCGCGTAACAGGGCGAAATCGACCACTCGGCGAGTGGGGGGCGTGCGCTTCCAGCGTGATCGCATCGAGAGGGCTCTCTCGACCCACCTTGTGGGTCCGTTCGGCCCCCTCGCCGCGATCAGTCGGCCCGATCAGTCGGTGAGGTCGTCGTCCAGGCTGTCGTGGGCGACGAAGTAGGAGGGGCGGCCCTGCATCTGGGTGTAGAGCCGGCCCACGTACTCGCCGAGGATGCCGACGCACAGCAGCTGGATGGCGCCCACGCCGGCGACCGCGACGAAGGTCGAGGTCCAGCCCGGCACGGTGCGGCCGGTCAGCCAGGCCAGCAGCGCGTAGGCGAAGAGCGAGGCGGTGAGGACGGCGCCGCCCAGGCCCGCCCAGGTGGCCACCCGCAGGGGAGCGATCGTGAACCCGGTCAGGGAGTCGATCGAGAGCCGGATCATCCGCGAGAGCGGGTAGTGAGTGCGGCCGGCCGCGCGGACCTCGCGGCGGTAGCCGACCGTGGCCGAGGGGAAGCCGAGCGCCGGGATCACCAGGCGCAGCACCCGGTTGTGCTCGGGCAGGCTGTTCACCGCCGCGACGGTGGCCCGGCTGATCAGGCGGAAGTCCCCGGCGTCCGGGGTGATGTGCCCGCCCACGAGGGAACGCATCAGGCGGTAGTAGGCCCGCGCGGAGGTCCGCTTGAAGGCCGAGTCGGTGCTGCGGTCGCTGCGCACCCCGTACACGACGTCCACGCCGTCGGCCTTGGCGCGCTCGAGCATCTCGCGCACCACCTCGGGCGGGTCCTGCAGGTCGGCGTCGAGGGAGGCGACCCAGGCGCCGCGGCAGCGGGCCAGTCCGGCCGACAGCGCCGCCTGGTGCCCGGCGTTGGCCCGTAGCCGGACCACCCGCAGCTGCGGCCAGTTGCGGCGTTCCTTGACCAGCAGCACGGGGGTGGCGTCGCTGCTGCCGTCGTCGACGGCGAGTACCTCGTAGCTGCGGGCCAGGCCGTCGGCGACCATCGCGTCGAGCACCGGTCGCAGCCGGGCCGCGAAGAGGGGGAGCACGGCCTCCTCGTCGTACATCGGCACGACGACGCTCAGCTCGACCGTCTCGACCGGGTGAGGCGCATCCATGGTGATGTGTCGTCCTCCGCTGTGTATCGCAGCCGACAGGCTTCGCGTGCGAGACTGATCGCTGCGCCGTGCGGGCAGCCTAACCCGCCCCGGAGAGGATCGAGGAGTCATGAACGTGCTGGCCGAAGGGGAGATCGCCAACAAACTTCCCCTGTCGCCGATGTGGATCGGCATCGTCGCCCTGCTCGTCTTCGCGACCCTGCTGGCGGTGACCTACGCCTTCCGCGGGGTGTCCCACCGGCACGCACCCGAGGCCGTCGGCTCGACCACCGGTTCGGCGGGCCGGCCCGGAGCGGGCAGCCACTAGCCGGTGACTTCCACCCGGGCCCGGCCCCTCCGGCTGGGGGTGATGGGTGGCACGTTCGACCCGATCCATCATGGCCACCTGGTCGCCGCGAGCGAGGTCGCGGCCGAGTTCGACCTCGACGAGGTCGTCTTCGTCCCCACCGGCCGGCCGTGGCAGAAGAGCGACGAGAAGGTCACCGCGGCCGAGCACCGGTACCTGATGACCGTGATCGCGACGGCGTCGAACCCGCGATTCACCGTGAGCCGGGTCGACATCGAGCGACCGGGCCCGACCTACACGATCGACACGCTGCGTGATCTGCACGTCCAGCGGCCCGGGGCGACGCTGTTCTTCATCACCGGGGCCGACGCGCTGGGCCACATCCTGTCCTGGAAGGACGTCGGGGAGCTGTTCGAGCTGGCCCACTTCATCGGGGTGACCCGGCCCGGGCACGTGCTGGACGACGCGGGCCTGCCCGCCGACCGGGTCACGCTCACCGAGGTGCCGGCGATGGCGATCTCCTCCACCGACTGCCGGGGCCGGGTGGGCCGCGGGGAGCCAGTCTGGTACCTGGTGCCGGACGGCGTGGTGCAGTACATCGCCAAGTACGGACTCTACGACGGCGGCCGGGCGGCGATCACTCCGCGCTCCGTGGTCGCCGGCTCGTGAGAGGCTGGCCGGTGTGACTGCAACCGACCGCGCCCGTGAACTGGCCGTCGCCGCCGCGCTCGCGGCGTCCGACAAGCTCGCCTCCGACATCGTCGCGCTCGACGTCAGCGAGCAACTGGTGATCACCGACGTGTTCCTGCTCGCCTCGGCGCCGAACGACCGCCAGGTGAAGGCGATCGTCGATGCGATCGAGGAGCGGTTGCTGGGCCTGGGGGCCAAGCCCATCCGCCGCGAGGGGCAGCGCGAGGGGCGGTGGGTGCTGCTCGACTTCGGCGACCTGGTGGTGCACGTGCAGCACACCGACGAGCGTCAGTACTACGCGCTGGAGCGTCTGTGGCGTGACTGCCCGCTGCTCGAGCTTCCCGAGATGCCGCGCAACCCGAGCCAGTGACCGCGCAACGGCTGATCCTGCTCCGGCACGGGCGCACGGCGTCGAACGCCGAGGGGCGCTTCCAGGGCCATCTGGACGTCGAGCTCGACCCGCTCGGGCACCTGCAGGCTGCGGTGGCGGCCGAGTTCCTGGCCGAGGTGCTGGCAGACGACGCGCGCGCCGGCGCGGTGCGGGTGGTCTCCTCGGACCTGATCCGGGCCCGGCAGACGGCCGAGCCACTGGTGAAGGCGCTCGGGGTGGACCTGGAGACCGACCCGGCGCTGCGCGAGCGGGACGGCGGCACCTGGCAGGGACTGCTCCGCTCGGAGATCGAGGAGCGGCATCCGGAGGAGTTCTCGCGCTGGATGGCGGGGGAGGACCTGGTGATCGGCGGCGGGGAGTCGCTGGGGCAGTGCTGGGTGCGCTGCGAGGGTGGCATGCGACGGCACGCCGAGGCCATGGACGGCGGCGTGCTGGTCGTGGTCTCGCACGGGGCCTCGATGCGGGGCGGGATGCTGCGGCTGCTCGGCCTGATCGGGCAGCCCGGCGGGGGCCGCGAACTGGCCATCTACCGGTCGCTGGACGGCTTCGGGAACGCCCACTGGGCCGAGCTGGAACGACGGCGCAGCGCCTGGGTGCTGGGCCGCTTCAACGTGAGCGTCCCCGGGGCCCCGGAAGCCTGATCCACGTCTGTCCGCCTGATGCCGCGGCTCGCCCAGGACGGTATCGATTTGGAGCGGGGGCGGGGGCCCGCGGTAGACTCCTGAAGCTCTCCTCGGAGGGTGAAGGGGCTGTAGCGCAGTTGGTAGCGCACCTCCATGGCATGGAGGGGGTCAGGGGTTCGAATCCCCTCAGCTCCACCGAAAAACCGCAGGTCACAGGCCCGTCACTCGGATCGAGTGGCGGGCCTGAGTGGCAAATGTGGGCAGAATGTGGGCAGAGGTTGCCGTCACTGCGCGGTGCAAGGTGGGCCTCAACGGAGGTTGACGGCCGCCGCGATCCCACGGTGAGCTGCGGCCGTGGGCGTCATCTTGGCCAGGTGGTTCAGTGCGAAGACCTGGACCTCGGCGAGGATCGCGGCTGGCGGCTGGTCGAGGTCAAGCGCGTGCTGATGGATGGTGACGCCGGCGCGGCGCACCCGATGGGCGGCGTGCGGGCCGTTGCCCTTGGCGTAAATGAGATGGCCTTCGTCCAGCCCCAGGGCGGTGCAGTAGGCGAGCATCTGATAGAGATCCGCGTCTGGGTATCCCTCGGGCTTCTCGGCCTTGTACTTGGCGTCGGCGTCGGCGACGGCGACCGGGCGGCCGTCTTCGCTGACATAAAGGAAATCGGGCACGATACGGATCGCGTCGTCCTCGTCGAGATGACGGCTGGCCTGCAAGACGCAGCGTCCGCCATGGGGAGCAAGGGCTGTGCACAGGGCGGCGCTGAGGAAGTCCTCGAACACCCGGGCCATGTCGAACAGGAACCCGCTGATGGTCACGTCTCCGGCCAGGTGCTCAACGGAGGAGCCGCGAAGGGCGAGTTCGGCGAGTCGCAGGGCAGCGTGGTACCGGGCGTTGAGCCGGGTCGGGTACCAGCGGGGTAGGTCGTGCCCCCGGGTGAGGGCAGTGACGTCGGCGAGGAGGGCCCGCAGCCGCAACAGCCGCGCTCGGACCTCCCGCGGGATGCCGTGGGGAAGCCGGGCAAGGCGCTCGCAGGCTGTGGCCAAGAGCTGGTTCTCGGGGATGTCGACGGTGTAGTCGTCGTGGGTGATCTCGAGGGGGAAGAATCGGCCGTGGTGTCGGCGGATCTGGTCCGCGTTGCGCATCCGGCCTCGGACGACGACGGAGGTCTCCTCAGTTGGTCGGTAGCCCTGGATGACGCCTTGCTGCAGGGCGGCCTCTGCTTGTCGTTCGAAGAGCCGTGCGATCGCCGGTAGCAGGTCGTTCTCGGCGCTCACGGTGACGTCGTCGGTGCGCCAGCCCTTCGGGTCCCGGGCGTAGCCGAGGAGGAAGAGCAGCCGAGCGATGGTCACCTTGGGCGTGATCCGTACCGTAACCCTGGGCTCGCCGGGGACGGTGACGCTGAAGATCCCAACGGTGCGACCGGCCTTGAGCCGCCACTGCCCGGGCAAGTAGGGATCTGGCACCGCGTCGACGGCTCGGGATGCCGCCAGGGCACGACCAATCGTGTCGTTCAGCGGCACCGATCGGGCAGGGCCATGTTCGGCGAGGTCGACAACGTTCATGTGGCTTGCGCATCGGTGGACTCCACCGGTGCCTGAATCGTGGCGCGGAGCGAGGCCAGGCCGTAGCGGCGGACGATATCAACGTCCTCCCCGTAGTGGTACTCCTCGAGTAGCGGGAGGATCTTCGTACGCCAGGTGCGCTCGAGGCCGCCGTCGCGGTAGACGCCCTTCTTCATCAAGTAGGAGGGGCCGATCCGGAAGTCCGGGTCGGTGATCCGGGCGTTGAGGGCGTCGAGGAGCCTGGCCGGCTCGTCGTCCCGGTCTTCGCGGGCGAGCCAGCGATGCAGCAACCCGCTCGTCGGCTCGGTGCGGGGTGACAGTTCGACGAAGGCGAACCGCCGCCGCATGGCGGCGTCGACGAGAGCGATCGATCGGTCGGCGGTGTTCATCGTCCCGATGACGAACAGGTTCGAGGGCAGTGCGAAATCATCACCGGAGTAGGTGAGCCGCACCGACT
>JBAPWU010000222.1:0-15784 GCA_049283855.1 Kineosporiaceae bacterium | reverse complement strand
GAGCAGGGCCGCGAGGCGGTCGCGTTGCTCGGCGGTCAGGGGCGGCGCGGCATCGACGATCTTCGCGATGTACTCGGCGAGGTTGGCCGCTGCGAGCTCGCGGCGGGCGTCGACCAGCTGCGGGTCGGCGGCGTCATGGCTCTGGCTGAGGCGGGCGACTCGGGCGCGCTGGTGCAGCACGGGGTTGGTGCTCGGGGTGCGGGGCACGTCGTCTCCGGATGTGTGTCATCACCCGGCTTGCTCGGGCCGGTGATGACGCCCCGCGCTCGGAACTGCCGCGTGGTCGCCTGGCGAACGTGCGCTTGCGACTCTAGCTCAATGCGATGTCGAAGACGCACACCGGTTCGCCAGGGCTCGCGGCAACCAATACCGCGCACACCCGAGCCAACTGCGTCGGCTCGTCGCGCCGCGACCGCTTGCGCTGCAACGAGCCTCCGGTCGTCCACGCCCGCGGGCAGGCGCGGCAACGGAAGGTGCGGCGGCTCTCCCCACCGTCGGACACCACGACCGAGCCGTCGGCGGCGATCCCGAACCGCACCGACCCCAGCCATTCGGTGTCGTGTCGACCCCCGTCGGTACAGCAGACCTTGAGCGTGTGCGTGACCCAGGCGCCACGCGAGGCGCCGCTCACGACGTCCGCCACTCGACCCGCACGGTAGCTGGGTCGAACGTGCGGCGACCCCGTCCCGGCGGGTGCACCACCACATGCGCCAGGACGTCGATCACGGCGCGGCGCCGGTCGAGGGACAGCAGGTCCCACGCCGCGTGCACGTCCTGGGCGCCGACGAGAGGCCCGAGCACGTTCACCCTGCCCGCGTCGGCGATCCGGGCCTCGGCGTCGGTGAGCAACGCCCGCAGCTCGGCCACCACACGCTCGAATCGGGCAGTGGTGAGCGCGCCTCTCGTCCAGAGCCCATCGGTCTCGGCGATCCTGGCCCGGATCGCGGCCGCCTCGGCGCGCAGCTGCTCCACGTCGGGCCGGTCCTGGTCGATCAGCAGCTCTGCCGCGTCAGGTCGGGCAAGACGGGCGACGATCACCCGCGACACGTAGTCCTCGACGGGGTCTGCTCGCCGGGCGATGTGCCCGGGGGTCGCCGAGCATCGGATGGTGCGGTAGTCGGCGCCGGTGATCCTGCCGCCCACGACGTGTGCGCCGCAGCGGCCGCACACCGCGATGCCGGTCAGCAGGGCACGCCCCGATCGGGGTGCTGTCCGCCGGGACGGGTCAGTGAGGGTCGCCGCGACGGCCCGCCAGGTCTGCTCCGAGACGACCGGGGACCATTCGGCCTTCCCGACGACGTCGATCGTGCGTCGGCCGCGCTCGGGGACGCTGCCGTGGCCGCGGAGGCCGGCGTAGCGGGGATTCGCGAGCATGTCCCGGACGTTGCTGGACGTCCACGGCCCGCCTTGCCCGGTGCGGTGCCCGTTGTGGTTCAGGTCCCGGGCGATAGCGCCGAGTGGTTCACCGGCCAGGAACGCCCCGTAGGCGCCGCGGACGGCTTGGGCCTCGTCGGGTCGTTGGGTGATGCCGTCGGCGTCGTACCCGAACGGGCGGCGCCCACCGATCCATCGGCCTGCCTGCGCGGCCTGCAGCACGGCGCGGCGCTGCCGGTCGGACTTCTGCTCGATCTCGTGTTGGGCGACGCTGGCGAGAATGTCCGCAGTGAGGCGTCCGGCCGGTGTGGACAGGTCCATGTCGCTGCCGCGGACGAGGGCGACCACGGTCCCCGCGGCGCGTCCTGCCTCGATCAGGCGTAGTCGGTCGCGGGCGTTGCGGGTGAGTCGGGTGAGATCCCAGGCGATGATGGCGCCGACGTCGCGGGCCTCGACCGATGCGATCACGGCCTCGAATCCGGGGCGCTTGCGGTGGCCGGCCGCGGACAGGTCGTTGTCGCGGTGGACGGCGACCAGTTCCCAGCCGCGACGCTCTGCGAGCGCCCGGGCGTCTTCCTCCTGGCGCTCGACACCGGCCGCGGTGCCGTCCCGGTCTTGGCTGATTCTGACGTACGCTGCCGCTCTCACATCAGTGATGGTAGCGTGTACGCCACGCGAAGCACCCGGTCGTAGCCGCGCACGGTGAGTTCGCCGCGATCCAGCAACCGGTCGACGCTGCGGGTGCGCCGGGCCGGCAGGCGCCACGCGCCGCGTAGCCACGACCCGGGTACCTCGCCGTTGCAGGTCCACGGGGTTCCGGCCAGGCGGTCCCGCTGGGCGAGCCGGGCCTGATCGACCCGCACCCGTACCGCCGCACTGTCCTCCCCCGGTTCGCGCCGGGCCAGGTCGGCCCGGCCCACGGCGTTCACCTCCACCTGCAGATCCATCCGGTCCAGCAGCGGCCCGGACAGCCTGGCCAGGTATCGGCGGCGCGCGGCCGGAGCGCACGTGCAGTCCACGCCCTTGCCCGACGACCGCCCGCAGGGACACGGGTTCGCCGCCATCACCAGTTGGAACCGCGCCGGGTACCGGGCACTGCCCAGCGCCCGGTGGATCAGCAGCGACCCCTGCTCCAGCGGCTGACGGAGGGCATCGAGTGCCCGCACGTCGAACTCCGCGGCCTCGTCCAGGAAGAGCACCCCCCGGTGCGCCCGGGAGGCTGCTCCCGGCCGGGGCAGACCGCTGCCCCCGCCGACCAGGGCGACGGGCGTGCAGGTGTGGTGCGGAGCCTCGAAGGGCGGCCGCCGGATCAGGCCCGCCGCCGGGTCGAGGGTTCCCGCGACGGAGTGGATCGCGGTCACCTCCATCGCGGCGTCGTCGGCCAGATCGGGCAGCAGCGAGGGCAGGCGCGCGGCGAGCATCGTCTTGCCCGCCCCGGGCGGGCCGATCATGAGCAGATGATGGCCCCCCGCGGCGGCCACCTCCAGCGCATGCCGGGCGTGCACCTGACCGACCACGTCGGCCAGATCGGGGCCGGGCCGTGACGGCAGCGCCGGCCCGACGTCCCCACCACCTGCCGGCTCGGACACCGGCTCGCCCCGGTGCAGGGCGATCAGGTCGGCGAGCGTCGACACCGCGACCACCTCGGCACCGGGTACCAATCGCGCCTCGGCCGCATTCGCCTGCGCGACAACCACTCTCGGACACCCTGCGGTCACGGCGGCAAGCACTGCCGGCAGCGCGCCGCGCACCGCACGCACGCTGCCGTCCAGCCCGAGCTCACCCAGGTGCACCCGTCGGGCGACCGAGGCGGCGTCCACCTTGTCGCCGGCCACGAGCAGCGCGGCGGCGACGGCGAGATCGAACCCGGCCCCCGCCTTCGGCAGCGCGGCCGGCGACAGGTTCACCGTGATCCTCCGGGCCGGTAGCGGGCACCCTGCGTTCGAGAGCGCCGCTCGCACCCGGTCGCGGGACTCCGCCAGCGAGGTGTCCGGCAGGCCGACCAGGGCGAAGGCCGGAAGACCGTCGGCGATGTCGGCCTCGACCTCGACCAGGCGCCCGTCCAGCCCGACCAGGGCCACGGCCCGGCAGCGACCCAGCGCCACTCAGACCACCGCCCTCAGGTGCTCCACCTCGGGCGCGCCACGGCGGGGCACGGTGACCGCGACCACGTCGATGCGTATCTGCGGGAACCAGCGCCTCTGCTCCGCCAGCCAGGCCGCCGCCAGCCGGTGCAGCCGGGACAGCTTGGCCGGGGTCACCGCCTCCAGGGCGGCGCCCGCCGCGACCGAGCGGCGGGTCTTCACCTCGCACACCACCAGGCACGGCCCGTCGAGTGCGATCAGGTCGATCTCACCGTGCCGGCACCGCCAGCGCCGGTCCAGGATCAGCATCCCCGCATCCGTCAGGTGCCGCTCCGCGACCCGCTCCCCGTACTCCCCCAGCGCATCCGTGGCGCGCATGGTGACCACCTCCGCGGCACAGCCAAGCCGGACGACGTCCGGCCTGCTGCGCGCACGGATGCACCCGTGGACAGCGACGCGATCATGGCCCGCTGTGGACGCAACGCCGTCGTCGTCACGAGCGGGACTCCCAGCGCGGTGCAGCGCGGGCCGGCCTCAGTGCGGGAAGTCGACCGACTTGGTGGGATCGAAGTCGCTCTTGGCCAGTTCCTCGACGTTCACGTCCTTGAACGTCACCACCCGCACCGTCTTGACGAACCGCGCCGGGCGGTAGACGTCCCAGACCCAGGCGTCGGTCATGCCGACCTCGAAATAGACCTCGCCCCCGGTCGACCTCACCTGCAGGTCGACCTTGTTGGCCAGGTAGAACCGTCGCTCGGTCTCCACCACGTAGGCGAACAGGCCGACGACGTCGCGGTACTCCCGATAGAGCTGAAGCTCCATCTCGGTCTCGTAGTTCTCGAGGTCCTCGGCGCTCACGGGGCTATCTTGCCCTGCTCAGACCGGTGCGGCGGCACCGAGGGCCACCGCGAGGCCGACACCGGCGAACGCCGCGACCACCCCGGCGAGCACGCTGCCCAGCACATTCGCCACGGCCAGGGCGTCCGCGCCGTCCTCGGCCAGGCGCAGGGTCTCGTAGGAGAACGTCGAGTAGGTGGTCAGCGCACCGCAGAAGCCCGCCCCCAGCAGCGCCTGCACCGGCGCCGGGGCGAGGGCGGCGATCAGCCCGAGCGCGAACGAGCCGGCGACGTTCACGCTCAGCGTGCCCCACGGGAAGACGCTGTCATGCAGGCCCTGGACGGCGCGATCGACCAGGTACCGGGCCGGGGCGCCGACGGCTGCCCCGAGCACGGCCAGGGCCAGGCTCACCGGTCCGGTCCCCGGCCGACGTAGCGGATCACCTCGACCGTGTCGATCATCACCAGACCCTCGCCGACGAGGTCGTCCAGCTCGGGCAGGAAGGCCCTGATCCGTTCGTCGCTGTCCACGATCACCACGACCATCGGGAGGTCCTCGCTCAGGCTGAGCAGCCGGCTGGTGTGGATCCGGCTGCTGGCACCGAACGACTCCACCCCCTTGATCACGGTCGCGCCGGCCAGCCCGGCCTGATGGGCCCGGTGCACGATCTCGGTGTACAGGGGCCGGTGGTGCCACCGGTCCGACTCTCCGATCATGATGGTCAGCCGCGAGGCCGTTCCGCTCAGTCCCATGAGGCCCTCCGTCGGGTCAGCAGGCGAATCACGAGCCGGGTGGACGTCGCCGCGGCCCACACCGCGACCAGGGCGAACACCGGCGTGGCCACGAGGTAGCCGAGCGCGGTGGCGACCTGCCCGCGCGCGAGGAGTCTCTCCACGTCCAGGGCGTAGGTCGAGAACGTGGTGAAGCCGCCCAGCACCCCGGTGCCGAGCAGGGGACGCACCAGGCGGGTATCGGGCCAGCGGTCGACCAGGAGCACCATCAGCACCCCGATCAGGGCGCACCCGACCGTGTTGATCACCAGGGTGGTCCACGGCAGCCCGCCGAGGGAGCTGATCAGATAGCGCAGCCCACCCCCGACGGCGCCGCCGACCGCGACCGCGGCCAGCACCGCCGGGTCGACGCGGCGACTCATCCGCCGGCCACCGGCTGCTGCGGGTCGAGCACCTGCCAGGCCTTCACGTTCCAGGACCGCCGGTGCAGGGGGCACGGCCCCACGCTGCGCAACGCCTCGAGATGCTCCGGTGCGGAGTAGCCCTTGTTCTCCTGCCAGCCGAAACCCGGGTACTCGCGCGCCAGCTCGACCATCATCGCGTCCCGTTCGACCTTGGCCAGCACGCTCGCCGCGGCCACCGCTGCGCAGCGCAGATCGGCCTTGACCATCGTGGTCACCCTCGGCTCCCGGCCCAGCGCCACCGGCCCGGGCGTCGGCCGGACGTCGAACAGGGCCTCCTGCGGGGCGCTCAGCCAGTCGTGCGACCCGTCGAGCAGGACGACGTCCGGCAGGTCCGGCAGCGCGGCCAGCGCCCGCCGTCCCGCCAGGCGCAGCGCGGCGATGATCCCGTAGGCGTCGATCTCCTCGGGGGATGCGTGGCCGACGGCAGCTCCGGCCGCCCAGCGCCGCAGTCGCGGCACGAGCGATTCCCGGGCGGACGGGGTGAGCAGCTTGGAGTCGCGCACCCCTGCGGGCGCCGACCGGGTGCCTTCGCCGATCACCACCACGCCCACGCTGACCGGACCGGCCAGGGCCCCGCGGCCCACCTCGTCCATCCCGGCCAGCCACCGGTGGCCCTGACGCAGCAGCGCGCGTTCGTGACGCAGGGTCGGCACCCGCGAGCGCGCCGTGCCGGTCACGACCACGGCACTCACCGCGCGGACGGCACCGCGGCGAACGCCTGCCCGCCGCCGTCCACCCCACCGGACCGCGACAGCGGCCAGACCACGACGAACGCCTTGCCCACCACGTGGTCGATCGGCACGAACCCGTCCTCGTGGTAGCGAGAGTCCTGGGAGACACTGCGATGGTCGCCCATCATCCACAGCTTGCCCGCGGGCACGGTGACCGAGAACTCCTTCGTGCTCGGGCTGTCTCCGGGGAACAGGTAGGGCTCGTCCAGGGCCACCCCGTTGACACTCATCCGGCCGGTGCTGTCGCAACACGTGACCGTGTCGCCGGGCAGGCCGATGACCCGTTTGATCAGGTGCTCACCGGAGTCCTGCGGGAGAAGCCCGACGAAGGTCAGTGTCTCGCGCAGCGCCTTGCGCGCCCCGGCGTCATCCGGCGGTACCGCCTGCGGCAGCCAGCCGCCAGGGTCCTTGAACACGATCACGTCACCGCGGTGAAGATCGAAGGGCCCTGGCGTCAGCTTGCTCACGACCACCCGGTCACCCATCTGCAGGGTGTTCTCCATCGACTGGGAGGGGATGAAGAAGGCCTGGACCAGGAATGTCTTGATCAGCAGGGAGAGCACCAGGGCCATCGAGAGCACCACGACGATCTCGGTCAGCGCGTTCAGCGCCGCCCGGCCCGCCGACGGGCGCGCGCCGGGACGGGCGCCAGGATCGGACGGGGTCGCGCCGCGTGTCACCGAACGGTGCCTCGGACCGATCACCGTGCCGCCTCCCGAGCCCGCGCGGATACCCCGCCGGAATGGTCCAGGGGCCACCACACAGCGACGACCCGCCCGACCACGTGATCGAGGGGCACGGTTCCCCCACCCGGATCCCCCAGGTGGGCCCTGGAGTCGGCCGAGTCACTGCGGTGGTCGCCCATCACCCAGAGTCGCCCTTGAGGCACCGTGATGTCGAACCGGACGGCGCTCGGAGTCTCGGCGGCGCTCAGATACGGCTCCGCGAGCGGCGTCCCGTCAATGGTGATCCGGCCCTGGGCGTCGCAACAGGTGACCCGCTCGCCGGGCAGTCCGACCACACGCTTGACGTAGTCGCTGCGCCCGACCGGTGCCCCGATCGCCGCCGCGAGCGTGCGGCCGATCGCCGCCAGGGGGGTGTGCGCGGCGGCGGGCTCGGGCACGAACACGCCGGACCCGTCGAAAACGATCACATCACCGCGCCGCGCCTCGCCGGCCGCGAGCCGGGAGACCAGCACCCGATCACCGGGTTCCACGGTGGGGGCCATGGACGCCGTCGGCACCACGAAGGACTGCACCAGGAACGCCCGGATGGAGACCACCGCGAGGGCGCTGACGAGCAGCAGCGTGAGCATCCGGGCCGCCGACAGCCGGCGGACGGCGGGCGCCTCGGCCACCGTCGACGTCATCGGTGGTCGGGCGCTCAGCGCGCCGCGACGTTGTCGCGCTTTTCCTTGATCTTGGCGGCCTTGCCGCGCAACGAGCGCAGGTAGTAGAGCTTGGCCCGGCGCACATCGCCCCGGGTGACGACCTCGATCTGGTCGATGATCGGCGAGTGCACCGGGAAGGTGCGCTCCACGCCGACCCCGAAGCTGACCTTGCGGACCGTGAAGGTCTCGCGGACCCCACCGCCGGAACGGCGGATCACGACGCCCTGGAACACCTGGATCCGGGAACGGGTTCCCTCGACGACCTTGACGTGGACCTTGAGGGTGTCGCCGGCCCGGAACGGGGGAAGGTCGTCGCGCAGCGACACGGCATCGAGGCTGTCCAGGGTGTGCATGATGTTCGCTCTCCCGCAGGTGCCACAGGTCATCCGCGTGTGTGTTCGACGTGCTCGAGTGGGTCGGAGGTCTCGCCGTGCCGCTGTGGTCGCTCAGCCCCCCTGTGGCAGGGCGCGCCTGACCGCGACAACGATCGATCAGTCTGCCATACCCGCCTCCGGGCGCCGTAATCGCGGGTCCACCTCGGCCAGCACCGCCCGTTCGACCGGCGACGGCTCGTGATCGGCCAGCCAGGCCGCCAACAGGTCCGGACGGCGCTGGGCGGTGCGCCGCAGCCGCTGCTCGTGCCGCCAGGCGGCGATCCTGGCGTGATGACCCGACGCCAGCACCTCGGGGACCTCGCGGCCGCGCCAGGACGCCGGACGGGTGTAGACCGGGTACTCCAGGAGACCGCCCTCGTGGCTCTCCTCCACCAGGCTCTCGGCGTTGCCGAGCACGCCGGGCAGCAGCCGCACCACCGCCTCGACCACGGCCAGCACCGCGACCTCGCCCCCGTTCAGCACGTAGTCGCCGAGGCTCACCGGCAGCACCGGCAGATGCGTGGCGGCGTCGTCCAGCACGCGCTCGTCGATGCCCTCGTACCGCCCGCAGGCGAAGGCCAGCCAGGGCCGGGCGGCGAGTCGATGTGCCATCGCCTGGTCGAAGAGCTGGCCCGAGGGGCTCGGCACCACCAGGGTGGGCACGGCGTCGGCCTCGCCCGGGGGCGCCTGGGCCAGCACGTGGTCGAGTGCCTCCCCCCAGGGCTCGGGACGCATCACCATGCCCGCGCCGCCGCCGGCCGGGGCGTCGTCGACGGTGCGGTGCCGGTCGTGGGTGAAGTCGCGCAGATCGTGCACGACCAGGTCGACCAGACCGCCGCGGCGGGCGCGCCCGATCAGGGACACCTCGAGCGGCGCCAGGTACTCCGGGAAGATCGTGACGACGTCGATCCGCATCAGTCGTCCAGCAGCCCCGGCGGGGCATCGAGGACGACGTGCCCGGCCTCGACGTCCACGGTCGGCACGATGGCGGCGACGAACGGCACGAGCCGCGTGGCGCCGTCCGGGCGGGCGATCTCGAGCAGGTCCTGGGCGGGCAGATGCTCCACGGCGATCACCCGGCCCAGCTCGGCGCCGGTGACGTCGATCGCGCGGAGCCCGATCAGCTCGTGGTCGTACCAGGCGTCGTCCTCGCGCTCGTGCTCGAGCGCGGGGTCGACGTCGGCCTCGAGCAGGGTGCCACGCAGCGCCTCGGCCGCGCTGCGGTCCTCGATCTGCTCGAACCCGAGCAGCAGCGTGCCGTTGTGGTCGCGCACGCTGCGAACGGTCAGCACCCCGGTGGGGGTGTGCAGGCTCGTGCCCGGGGCGAAGCGCACGTCCGGCGCGTCGGTGTGCACCTGAACGGTGACCTCACCGCGGATGCCGTGCGCGCGCCCGACCCGGGCGACGAGCAGCCGCACTGTCATCGCCGGGTCGCCCGCGGCGTGCGGGTCAGCGCACCCGGTCCACGTCGACGACGTCGACCCGGACCGGCGTGCCGTCGGCGAGCGCCTTGATCACCGTGCGCAGGGCGGTGGCGGTGCGCCCGGCCCGGCCGATCACCCGGCCGAGGTCATCGGGGTGCACCCTCACCTCGAGCAGGGAACCGCCGCGGCGCTGGGGCTTGCTGCGCACCTGGACGTCGTCGGGGTTGGCGACGATCCCGCGGACCAGGTGCTCGAGGGCGTCGACCAGCACGGTCAGGCCTCGGCCGGGGTCTCGGCGACAGCCTCGGCCGGAGCCTCGACGGCGGCCTCGGGCGGGGTCTCGACGACAGCCTCGGAGGCCTCGGCCGGAGCCTCGACGGCGGCCTCGGGCGCGGGCTCCTCGACCGTGGCCTCCGGCGTCACCTCGGCCTTGGGCTCGACCTTGGCCTCGGGCTTCGCCTCGGCCTTGGGCTCGGCCTTCTTCTTCGCCTTGGGCGTGGTGGCGGCGGCCTTCGGCTCGCCCATCGCCTCCCGGGCGGCAGCCTCGAACACGAGCTTCTTGTCGGCCTTCGGCTCGACGAAGCGCAGGGTCCCCTCGGCGCCGGGAAGGCCCTTGAACTTCTGCCAGTCACCGGTGATCTTCAGCAGGACCATCACCTGCTCGGTCGGCTGCGCGCCGACGCCGAGCCAGTACTGGGCCCGCGCCGAGTCGACCTCGATGTGCGAGGGCTCGGTGGTGGGGTGGTACTTGCCGATCTCTTCGATCGCCCGGCCGTCGCGCTTGGTGCGCGAGTCGGCGACGACGATGCGGTAGTAGGGGGCGCGGATCTTGCCCAGGCGCTTGAGGCGGATCTTGACGGCCACGAGTAAGGGTGCTCCTGCTCTGATTCGGGTGAGTCACACGTGCGCCGAGGTGGGGACCGGGCGCCGGGAGACTCCAGGGACACGCCGGGAACGGAGAGAGGGGCCGCGCCCGCCGGGTACGGCCCACCATTCTGCCAGACCGGACAACCCGTTCCGACCACGCCCGCCTGGGCGGCGCCGAGTGCCGCGCCGGGGCCGGCAACCGGACGTCACCGGCGCAGATCGAAGATGACGGCATCGGGCGCCTCGGTACGGGAGATCCCCAGTCCGGTGACGGGAGCATCGGGCGCGCCCTGCCAGGAATCGGGGCCGACCCGGGACCGGATCACCACCACCGTGGCCACTCCCCGCGCACGCAGCGCCGTCACGCTCGCCGCGTCCGGGAAGGTCCGTGCCTCCGCCCGCATCGCGGATTGCTGGGCCGAGTCGAATCCGCTGTCCCCATTGGTGATCACCGGCCAGCCCTCGGTGCTCCAGAGCATCACCTGGTAGTCGGCCACCAGCGCGGTGGGCAGCACCAGGATCGGCTGGGGCAGCGCGGCCAGCTCGACCGGGGGCCGGCCCACCTCCCAGTGCGGGGTGCTGTCCAGCCCCTCGGCGAACACCCCTGCCGCGGGCAGCACCAGCAGGGCGGCGAGGGCGACGCGGGCGGGGGCCGCCCGACCCCGGAGGTAGCCGTCGACCCGGCTCGCCGTGCCCCAGGTGTTCTCCTCGCGCCGGTTCCACTCGGCGACCAGTTCGTCGCAGATCCGGGTGATCGCTCCGGCGGCGAGCAGGCACAGGCCCATCGTCACCCAGATCATCAGTCGGCCCGGGGTGCGCAGGTGCTCCCATCCCGGCAGACGGTCGTACAGGGGCAGATAGGTGTAGCGCCCCCCGGCCGGGCCCCGGGTGCCGGTGGCCAGCACCGCCAGCACCGCGGTGATCACCCCGATCGCGAGCCGGCGGCGCACGGGCCAGGCGGAGATGAACAGCCCGGCGACGGCGAGACCGAGCAGCAGGATGCCCGGGGACATGAACATCTCCGGGGGCCAGTGCCGCCCGATCTCCGCCCGCCAGCCGGACTGCAGCCCTCCCCAGACCCGGTTCACCTCGCCCGCGGTGAGCAGGCCGAACCACGGCGGGGAGAACAGGTCCAGCATCCCCGGGACCCGATGCGCGCCCGGCTGCGTCTCGAGCACCCGCAGGTGCGGGATCAGCAGCAGGTACGCCACACCCAGGAAGGCCAGCCCGCCGCCCAGGTCGGCCAGCAGCACGCGCCCCGGGATCCGGCGCCGTCCGGTGACCAGCCAGCCGAGGGTGAGGGCGAGCATCACCAGGGCAAGGAAGTACCCGAACCAGATCCCGGTCGCGAAGCCGAAGGTGAGTTGCCAGGCGGCCACCAGCCAGCCGGCCAGCACCCAGCGGGCGCGGATGCGTTCGGGCTGCCACCCCGAGCGCAGCGACCAGCCGTGCCCGTGCGCGAGCAGCGCCGCGCTGATCGCGATCCCGCCCGTGGAGACGATGTTGACGTGGATCACCTGGGTGTCGCGCCAGGGCGCGAAGCCGAAGCCGGCGGCCGCGACCATCGCCCCCGGGATGCGGGCGCCGAGCACCCGGGCGAGCAGGTAGCCGCCGAGGGCGGCGGTCAGGGTGGCCAGCAGCAGGGCCAGGTTCAGCTGGGCCAGGGCTCCGGCCTGGCCGGGAGGGGTGAACCAGGCCAGCGGGGCGTAGCCCAGCACCACGTCGGTGTAGGCGAGGGTCTCCGGGGCCTGCTGGAAGGCGTTGGTGGTCCACATGCTCCCGACCATCGACGCGGGGTCGGTGGTGAGGGCCCTGCCCACCCAGGCCAGCTGCCAGGCGAAGTAGAGGGAGTCACCCAGGTTGACGGGCACGGTCCTGGCCAGGGTGGACACCGTGGTCCAGTCCGACAGCACCGTGACCACGACGGCGGCCAGCACCGCCAGCAGCCCCTCCCCCCGTCGCGACACCTCAGGTCACCGAGCGGCCGCGCAACACCCGCAGCCGGGGGTGGGCCAGCACGCCGACGTCGCGACGCGGGTCCTCGGGATAGACCAGCAGGTCGGCGCTCTCGGCCTCCTCCAGCCCGGGCCGGTCGAGCCAGGACCGTGCGCCCCAGCACGCGCCGTCCAGCGCCGAGGTCGCCGGGATGCCCGCGGTGACCAGTTCGGCGACCTCGGCGGCGATCAGCCCGTGCGGCAGCGATCCGCCGGCATCGGTCCCGGCGAAGATCGGCAGGCCGACGTCGAAGGCGTCGCGCACCGTGTCGTAGCGCTGGGAGTGCAGGCGCCGCATGTGGTTGCCATAGGTGGGGTACTTGGCCTCGCCGGCGTCGGCGAAGGCCGGGAAGTTGGCGATGTTGACCAGGGTCGGCACGATCGCCACCCCGCGCGCCGCCGCCGCGACCAGGGCGTCGTCGGCGAGGCCACTGGCGTGTTCGATGCAGTCGATCCCGGCCTCGATCAGGTCGGGCAGGCAGTCCTCGCCGAAGCAGTGCGCGGTGACCCGTGCGCCCGCGGCGTGCGCGGCGTCCATCGCCTCGCGCAGCGCCGCCAGCGGCCAGCAGGGGGCGAGGTCGCCGAGGTCGCGGTCGATCCAGTCGCCGACCAGCTTGACCCAGCCATCACCCCGGGCGGCCTCGGCCCGCACGTACTCGGCCAGATGCTCGGGCTCGACCTCGTGCCCGATCCCGCGGATGTAGCGGGAGGTGCGCGCGATGTGCCGCCCGGCCCGCACGATCCGCGGCAGGTCCTCCCGCTGGTCGACCCAGCGCGTGTCGGCGGGGGACCCACAGTCGCGGATCAGCATCGTCCCGGCCGCCAGGTCGGTGCGGGCCTGTGTCTGCGCGGTCTCCTGATCGGTGGCGCCGCGGGCGTCGAGGCCGATGTGGTTGTGGGCGTCGACCAGCCCCGGGATCACCCAGCCCTCGATCTCGGTGAACGGGACGCCGGCGTGCACCGGTCGCTCGAACGTCACCCGCCCGCCGAGCACCCAGGCCTCCCCCACCTCCTCGTCGGGACCCACCAGGACATGGCCCCGCAGATGCAGGACGCCCTCACTCTGCATGGCGGCAACCTACCGCGGCCGAACACCCGCCCATGCTCCGTGGCGCCGTCGTTCTGGCGGCCAGGACACGCCAGAGCGACTGCCCGGCGGAGCATGAGCAGACCGGTGAGGGCGAGGCGTCAGCGGCCGAGGAACTTCTCGAACCCGGGGGGCAGGTCGAGGGTGGACGGGTCGATCTGGTCGGCGCCGCCGTCGGTGATGCCGCCGAGGCCGAAGGCCCCGCCGGGGGCCCCGGCTCCGGCCGGCCCGGTGCGGTTCGCGGCGTCCCGTTCCTGCTGGGCCCGCTTGGCCGGATTGCCCGACTTGGCCTTGCCCTTGCGCGGTGGCGGCGCGGTCTTGCCGCGTGACTTCTTGCCGCCGCCGCTCACCGCCCCGGGCACGCCGCCCATCCCCGGCAGGCCACCCATGCCGCGGCGCATCTGACGCATCATCTTCTGCGCCTCGCTGAACCGCTCCAGCAGGGTGTTGACGTCGCTGACCTGCATCCCGGAGCCGCGGGCGATCCGCAACCGGCGCGAGCCGTTGAGGATCTTCGGCTGGTGCCGCTCCTGCGGCGTCATCGAGCGGATGATCGCCTCGACCCGGTCCATCTCGCGCTCGTCGAAGTTGTCCAGCTGTTCGCGCAGCTCACCCATCCCGGGCAGCATGCCGAGCATCTTCTTGATCGAGCCCATGTTGCGCAGGGCGGCCATCTGGGCCAGGAAGTCGTCGAGGGTGAAGTCCTCGTCGGCGGCGAACTTGGCCGCCATCTCCTCGGCCTGCTTCTCGTCGAACGCCTTCTGCGCCTGCTCGATCAGGGTCAGCACGTCACCCATGTCGAGGATGCGCGAAGCCATCCGGTCGGGGTGGAACAGCTCGAAGTCGGTGAGCTTCTCCCCGGTGGAGGCGAACATCACCGGCCGGCCGGTCACCCCGACGACCGACAGTGCGGCACCACCGCGGGCGTCGCCGTCGAGCTTGGAGAGCACCACGCCGGTGAAGCCGACCCCGTCGGCGAAGGCGTTCGCGGTGGTCACCGCGTCCTGGCCGATCATGGCGTCGAGCACGAAGAGGATCTCGTCGGGCCGCACGGCGTCACGGATGTCGGCCGCCTGCTGCATCATCTCGGTGTCCACCCCGAGGCGGCCCGCGGTGTCGACGACGACGAAGTCGTACTGCTTCTCGATCGCGTACTCGACGCCCGACCCGGCCACGGCGACCGGGTTGGCCGGGCCGGCCTCCGGGTTGGCCAGGGAACCGGCGGCCGAGGCACCCGGGTGCGGCGCGAACACCGCGACCCCGGCCCGCTCCCCGACCACCTTCAGCTGGTCGACGGCGTTGGGGCGCTGCAGGTCACACGCGACCAGCAGTGGCGTGTGCCCCTGCTCCTTCAGCCACAGGCCGAGCTTTCCGGCCAGGGTCGTCTTGCCCGAGCCCTGGAGGCCGGCCAGCATGATCACCGTCGGCGGCAGCTTGGCCATCGCCAACCGGCGGGTCTGGCCACCCAGGACGGCGACCAGTTCCTCGTGCACGATCTGCACGACCTGCTGGGCCGGATTGAGCGCCCCGGAGACCTCGGCGGACAGGGCCCGCTCGCGGATCGTGGCGCAGAAGTCGCGGACCACCGACAGGGCCACGTCGGCGTCGAGCAGCGCCCGGCGGATCTCCCGCACGGTCGCGTCGACATCGGCCTCGGACAGGCGACCCTTGCCGCGCAAGGACTTGAAGGTCGCGGTCAGCCGCTCGGAGAGGGTCGAGAACACCTGGTCAGCCTAACGGTCGGTCGGCACTGGAGGAGTTCGGTCGTCCGCCACCTGCACGAACACGTCGATGCGGTGAGCCCGGTGCAGGTGTAGACCGCTCCAACGGCAGCCACCCGTCCTGACCCGGTGCCGCTCGGTCAGGGCAGCGACGCCGCGTCGACCAGGGCCGAGATCACCTCGGCCACGCGGGCCGGGGCGAGCAGGGTGCCGTCGGTCTCGGCGAGGTAGAGCACGTCGACCGCCTGACCGGCGTGGGTGGCGACGTGGGCCGAGCGCAGGTCGACCCCGCGCTCGGCCAGGGCCGAGCCGAGGGCATGCAGCAGGGCCGGGCGGTCCGCGGCGCGGACCTCGAGCACCGTCGACTCCGTCGAGGCCCCGGTGAGCAGCACCACCCGGGGCTGCCCGATCGCTGCCGTCGCGGGCCGGTAGCCGGCATCACGGCGAGCCAGCTTGTCCAGAACCGAACGGTCGCCGTCGGCGAGGCGGCGCAGCGACGTCTCGAGGGTGGCGGCGTCCGGCACGGTGGCGCTGCCGGCGTCGACGTACCAGGTGTCCACCGCGGTGCCGGGCGCGCCCGCTCGTCCGGACGGGATGGTGCGGACCAGCGCCGAGCGCACCGCCAGCCGGAACGAGGCCAGCGTGCCGGCGATGTCGGCCAGCAGGCCGGGCCGGTCGGCGGCGACCACGGTGACCAGGTGCAGCC
>JBAPWU010000221.1:0-12718 GCA_049283855.1 Kineosporiaceae bacterium | reverse complement strand
AGACCGCCGACGAGGATGATCCCGGAGATCGCGTTGGTCTGGGACATCAGCGGGGTGTGCAGCGAGTGCGAGACGCCGCTGATGACGTAGAAGCCGACGACCACCGCCAGGGCGAACACGGTGAAGTAGCCGGTGAAGCTTGGCGGCGAGTAGGTCACCGCGGCGACGACCAGGGCGGCGGCGACCGCCGAGAGCACCAGGCGACGCCGGCCCCGCGTCTTGGCCAGGGCGGCCTCGCGGGCCGCGACCACGGCCGGGTCCTCGACCACGGCGACGGGGGCGGCGACCGGGGCGGCGGAGACCTGCACCGGGGGCGGCGGCCACATGCTGGCGCCGTCCTTCACCGCGGTCAGCCCGCGCATCACCACGTCGTCCATGTCGAGTGTCAGCTGCCCGTCCTTCTCCGGGGTGAGCAGCTTGAACAGGTTGACGATGTTGGTGCCGTACAGCTGGGAGGTCTGGGCCGGCAGCCGGCTGGCCAGGTCGGTGTAGCCCAGGATGGTGACCTGGTTGTCGGTGACCACCCGCTGCTCGGGAACGGTCAGCTCGCAGTTGCCGCCGTTGGCCGCGGCCATGTCGACGATCACCGAACCGTGGGCCATCCTGGCCACGGTCCCGGCCTTGATCAGTTTCGGGGCCGGCCGGCCGGGGATCAGAGCGGTGGTGATCACGATGTCGGCCTTGGCGGCCTCCTCGTCGTACATCACCGCGGTGAGCCGTTCCTGCTCGGCGGTCATCTCCTTGGCGTAGCCGTCGGCGCTGACCTCCTGCTCCATGTCGAGGGTGACGAACTGGGCACCCATCGACTCGACCTGCTCGGCCACCTCGGGCCGGACGTCGAAGGCCCGAACCACCGCGCCCATCGCACCGGCGGCACCGATCGCGGCCAGGCCCGCGACCCCGGCGCCAACCACGAACACTCTCGCCGGCGGCACCTTGCCGGCCGCCGTCACCTGCCCGGTGAACTGGCGGTGGAACTGATGGGCCGCCTCGATCACGGCGCGGTACCCGGCCACATTCGCCATCGACGACAGCACGTCCAGCGACTGGGCGCGCGAGATCCGCGGGACGGCGTCCATCGCCAGCGCGGTGACCCCTTGCGCCTGCAGCGTCGCCAGCAGCTCGGGACTGCGGCCGGGGGCCATCAGCGACACGACCGTGGCGCCGCGCCGCAACCGGGCGATCTCCGCGTCGGTCGGAGCGTTCACCTTGATCACGATGTCGCTCGACCACACCTCGTCGGCGGTGCCGACCTGCACACCGGCCTCGGTGTAGGCGGCGTCGTGCTGGTCGGCCAGATCCCCGGCGCCTGCTTCGAGGAGTACCTCGTACCCCAGCGCCGCGAGCTGCGCGGCGGTCTTCGGGGTCGCTGCGACCAGCGTCTCCCCTACGCGGGACTCACGCGGGACACCGATACGCACGGATACCTCCCCATCGGACGGCCGGACGGGCTACGACCCTGCCCCCAGGCGGGTCAGCCACGAGATGACAGCGCGCAGCATCGGCGCCCTCCGTGAGCGGAACCGCTCTCACGGAGGTGGCGACGTTCACATCCCGAACCTACGGCCTGCACGTCACGAACATACCGACACGCTCGCGCAGACCGCCGTGAGCCACGCCACGCGAGCGACACAGACACCATCCGAGGACTGTGTCAGATCCCCGTCGAGCAGATGGTCGCCGACGGACAGGACGCCGACGGCGAGCCGCCCGCGACCAGCAGCCAGGCGCTGCATCCGCGCGCGATGAACCACCCCGGACGGCGTGGTCCTCGGACAACGCTGGCGCGAAGCCGTCGGCTGGGTCAGGATGGCGCCCGATCCCCGTTCAGGAGGCCTTCGTGCAGTCGTCCAGGGTCGAGACGCTGGTTCGCCGTGATCAGTTCGTGTGGTCCTTCGGCCCGGACATGGCGCCGGTGCTCACGGCCGGGCCGGGCGACCTCGTCCGGGTGGAGACGAACGACTGCTTCCACGGGCAGGTGCGCTCCGAACGGGACCTGCCGGGCACGATCGACTCCTCGCGGGTGAACGCGGCCACCGGGCCGATCGAGGTTCGCGGTGCCATGCCCGGCGACACCCTGGTGGTCGACCTGCTGGAGATCAATCCCGGACCTCGCGGCGCGGCGATGGTCACCCCCGGACAGGGGCAACTCGCCCACCGTGGCCTGGCACCCACCACCCGGTTGTTCGATGTCGGCGACGGCGTGGTGCGGATGAACGATCGGGTCAGCTTCCCCGCCCGGCCGATGGTGGGAGTGATCGGGGTGGCCACCGGCGGTGAGATCGCCCCGACCCTGGACGCCGGCCCGCACGGCGGCAACCTCGACGACAACCTGCACGGCCCGGGCGCGAGTGTGCTGCTGCCGGTCCGCCAGCCGGGGGCGATGCTGGCGATCGGCGACATGCACGCCGCGATGGGCGACGGCGAGGTGTGCGGCACCGGGGTCGAGATCGAGGGCGACGTGCTGATCCGGGCCGGGCTGGTGCCGGGCGTGCAGTCGACGTGGCCGCTCGCCGTGCTACCGGATGTCTGGGTCACCCACGGCACGGCGGTCGAGGACCTGACCGCCGCCGTGGACGCCGCCTGCGACGAGGCCGGGCGGCTGCTGGTGGACGAGTGGGGCTTCACCGTCGAGGACGCGCTGATCTTCTTGTCGGTGGCCTGCGACGTCGGCATCGCCCAGGCCGTGCACCCCTGCCCGGGCACGGTGATCGCCCGGGTGAAGGTGCCTCGGATCAGCGCCTGCCCGCAGCCGTTCCGCCCCCGCTGATCACTCACCCCACCCCGCCCGGCCCGCGCAGAGTTGGAGCATCGATGACCACGGTGACCGAGGGCCGGCTGACCTGGGCCGGGGGCGAGACCTGGTACCGCGTCGTCTGTGGCCTGAGCCCGGACGACGGCCGGCTGCCACTCGTGGTGCTGCACGGCGGGCCGGGAGCGGCGCACAACTACTGCGAGCCGATCGCCGAGCTGATCGCACAGACCGGTCGGGCCGTGGTGCTCTACGACCAGCTCGGCTGCGGGCTGAGCCAGCACCTGCCCGAGGCCCCGGCCGAGTTCTGGACGCCGCAGCTGTTCAAGGACGAGCTGGTCGCCCTGACCGAGCACCTGGGGATCGCGGCGCGCTATGCCGTCCTCGGGCAGTCATGGGGCGGCATGCTCGGCATGGAGCACGCACTGGACCACCCCGCGGGGCTGCGTGCACTCGTGGTTGCCGACAGCCCGGCGTCGATGCGGCTGTGGGTGCAGGAGGCCAACCGGCTGCGCACCCTGCTGCCGCGTGAGGTCGAGACGACACTGCAGGCGCACGAGGCGGCCGGGACGACCGACCACCCGGCCTACCTGGCCGCCGTCCAGGTGTTCTACGACCGGCACCTGTGCCGGGTACCGTCACCACCGTGCGTGCAGGCCTCGTTCGCGCAGATCGACTCGGAGCCAACGGTGTACCACACCATGAACGGGCCGAGTGAGTTCCACGTCATCGGGACCCTGAAGGACTGGGACATCACCCATCGGCTGCCCGAGATCACCACGCCCACCCTGCTCGTGTCGGGTGCCCACGACGAGGCGACGCCGCGGATCGTGAGCGAGATCCGCGACCGGATCCCGGGGGCACGCTGGGAACTGTTCGCCTGGTCCAGCCATATGCCGCACGTCGAGGAGCCGGCCAAGTTCAAGGACGTCGTGGCCGCCTTCCTGGCCGAGCACGACGGCTGATCTCAGCCCGATCTCCGCTCGGGCGATCCAGCGTGAGCCGGGCAAGCCGGGCAAGTCGGGTGAGTCGGGTCACCCGGTGGCCGGAGTCTTGGCGGCGTCCACCGGGTGATGACAGGCCACCTGCCGCCCGGACGGCAGCGCCACCAGCACGGGCCGCTCGGTCCGGCAGACGTCGGTGGCGTACGCGCACCGGGGGTTGAACGAGCACCCGGACGGCTTGTCGATCGGACTCGGCACGTCACCGGCCAGCACGATCCGGCGGCGCTGCTCGCGACCCTGGCCGTCGTCGATCTCGGGCACCGCCGACAGCAACGATTGGGTGTACGGGTGTCGCGGCGCGTTGTAGACCTCGTCGGCCGGGCCGAGCTCGACCAGCTCACCGAGGTACATCACGCCGATCCGGTCCGACATGTGCCGCACCACCCCGAGGTCGTGCGCGACGAACACGTAGGTCAGCCCGAACTCGTCCTGCAGGTCGCGGAACAGGTTCAGCACCTGGGCCTGGATCGACACGTCGAGGGCCGAGACCGGCTCGTCGGCCACCACCAGCTGCGGGTTCAACGCGAGCGCCCGGGCGATGCCGATGCGCTGCCGCTGCCCACCCGAGAACTCGTGCGGGTAGCGCTGCGCGTACGAGGCGTCGAACCCGACCACGTCGAGCAGTTCCAGCGCCCGCCGGCGGATCGCGGCGTCATCGCCGACCCGGTTCACCCGCATCGGTTCCTCGACGATCGCCGCCACCCGTCGGCGCGGGTTCAGCGAGGAATACGGGTCCTGGAACACCATTTGCAGCTCGCGCCGAAACGGCCGCAGCTGTCGCCGGGACAGCCCGGTCAGATCGGTTCCGGCGAAGCCCACCGTGCCGGACGTCGGCTCCAGCAGCCGCACCAGACACCGGCCGAGGGTCGACTTGCCGCATCCGGACTCCCCCACCAGCCCGAGCGTCTCGCCCGCGACGACCTCGAGGCTGACGCCGTCCACCGCGTGCACCACGTCACCGCGCCGGCCGAACATGCCGGACTTCGCCGGGAAGTGCTTGACCACATCGGTCGCCGTCAGCAGCGGACGGCCGCGCTCGACCCGCGGGACGGCGCGAGCCGGACCCGTTGCGGCGGAACCGGGATCAGTCTCGGTCATGCCCGCGCCTCCTCGGCGGCGGCGTCCGCCTGGATCCTCGAGTCGGCCCGCAGCGACGGGTCGAGCCAGCAGGCGTCGGCGTGGTCCGCACCCCGCACCACCAGCGGGGGCTGCTCGGCGCAGGCGGCCAGGACGAACTGGCAGCGCGGCGCAAACCGGCAGCCGGGGGGTGTGTCCAGCGGCGAGATCGGTGCCCCCGGGATCGCGGCCAGCCGCCGGGTGCGCGGGCGGTCGGTGCGCGGCACCGATCCGAGCAGTCCCCAGGTGTAGGGATGCTGCGGACGGCGGAACACCTCGGGCCGCGAGCCGACCTCGGCGGCACGGCCGCCGTACATCACCAGCACCCGGTCGGCGATCTCCGAGACCACCGCCATGTCATGGGTGATCAGCAGGATCGACGAACCGTGCTCCGCCTGAAGCCGCTGCATCAGTTGCAGGATCTGTGCCTGGATGGTGACGTCGAGCGCGGTCGTGGGCTCGTCGGCGATCAGCAGCGCGGGGCTGCAGGCGAGCGCCATGGCGATCACCGCGCGCTGCCGCATTCCACCGGAGAACTGGTGCGGGTAGTCATCCACCCGGCGCTGCGGGTTGGGAATGCCGACCTCGTCGAGCAGCTGGACGGCGCGGGCCCGGGCCGCGGAGCGGCTCACCTTCTCGTGCGCCCGGATCTGCTCGGCAATGTGCCAGCCGACGGTGTAGACGGGAGTCAGCGCCGTCATCGGGTCCTGGAAGATCATCGCGATCTCGCGGCCCCGGACGCCGCGCATCTGCTTGTCCGGCAGCGTCAGCAGGTCGCGGCCGCGGAAGGCGACCTCGCCGGTGATCCGGACGTTCGGATCGGTCAGCAACCGCAGGATCGCCAGGCAACTGACGCTCTTGCCCGATCCCGACTCACCGACGATGCCCAGAACCTGGCCCGGCTGCACGCTGAACGACAACCCGTCGACGGCGGTGACCACCCCCTGGCGGGTCCGGAACCGCACCGTCAGGTCGCGCACCTCCAGCAGCGGCTCGCGCCGCGGGTGATCAGCCATGACGCACCCTCGGGTCCAGCCAGGCGTAGACCAGGTCGACCAGGGCGTTGGCCAGCACCACGAAGAACGCCGCGTAGATCACCGTCGCCATGATCACCGGTAGGTCGAAGTTCTGCAGCGAGTCGTAGGTCAGCTTGCCGATCCCCTGCAGGCCGAACACCACCTCGGTGAGCAGTGCATACCCACCCACCAGGGCGCCGAAGTCGAGCCCGAACAGGCTGACGAACGCGATCAGGCTGCACCGCAACGCATGCCGGATCAGGATCCGGCCCTCCGAGATGCCCTTGGCGCGCGCCGTCCGGACGTAGTCCTCGCCGAGCGCAGTGATCATCTCACCGCGTAGCACCCGGGCGTAGATGCCGGCGTAGAGCACGGCCAGGGTGAGCCACGGGAACAGCAGGTGCAACGCCCACGGCCCCACGCCGTCGCCGAGCGGGGCGTAGCCCAGCGGTGGCACCCACCGGAAGACGGTGTCGTGGAACCGGCTCTGGGTGAGCAGGTTGACCACCTCACCCAGCCAGTAGACCGGCAGCGAGACCCCGACCACGCCGAGCACCATCACCACCGGGTCGACCCAGGTGCCCCGCCACCGCGCTGCCGCGACGCCCATCGCGATCGCGACCACCACCCAGATCACGGCGGCGCCGATCACCAGCGAGAACGTGACCGGGACGGCGGCACTCACCTGGGGCAGCACCTCGGCGCCGCGGTTGACGAACGACGTGAGGTCACGGTCGACGAACAGGTGCTTCATCATCAGCCCGTACTGCGAGGGCAGGGGCTGGTCGAGGCCGAACGAGTGCCGTACCTGGGCCAGCGTCTCCTGGCTCGCGTTGCGGCCGGCGATCCGGGCCGCCGGGTCGGCTCCCGGGGTGGCGAAGAAGATCAGGAAGACCAGCACGCTGATCGAGAACAGCACGAACACGGTCGAGGCGAGCCGGCGCATCAGGAAGCCCAGCATCAGAGGCCACCACCGCGCAGTCTGGCCCGCGGGTCGAGGGCGTCACGGACGCCGTCCCCGAGCAGGTTCAGCGCGACCGCGGTGAGGGCGAGCGCCACGCCCGGGGCGAGCGCCACCATCGGCCGGGTGTACAGCAGCCCCAGGCCGTCGTTGATGATCGTTCCCCAGGACGCATCCGGCGGTTGCACCCCGATCGACAGGAACGACAGCGCCGACTCGGTGAGCATGTCGATGCTGGTCATCAGCGGCAGGAAGACGATCACCGTCGGGATGACGTTGGGCAGCACCTCGCGCCGCATCACCCGCAGGTCGGAGGAGCCGGCGCCGATCGACGCCTGGATGAACTCCTTCTCGCGCAATGAGATCACCTGGCCGCGCAACGGCCGGGCCACATAGGGGACGTAGACCAGGCCGATGATCATCACCGGCAGCAGCAGGCTGGACGAGCTGATGGTGATCGGGCCGAGGTGCAGGCCGTTGGTGAGCAGCACGACGGACAGGCAGATCGCCAGCAGGTACACCGGGAAGGCCCAGACCACGTCGAGGAGGCGGGAGAGCACGCTGTCGATGACGCCGCCGAAGTAGCCGGCGGCCACCCCGATCCCGGTGGCGATCAGGCAGCAGAGCAGGGCCGAGGTGACCCCGATCAGCACGCTGTTGCGGCCGCCGTAGAGCATCCGTGCCACCAGGTCGCGACCCTGATTGTCGGCCCCCAGCAGGAAGTGCCCAGGGTCACCGGTCGGACCGATCGGGGTGACGCCCAGCCCCAGGCCGGTGGTGCTCGGCGCCAGGATCGGCACCGTTGTGCCGTCGACCACGGTGGTGCCCGAGGGGTTCGAGGCGAAGGCGTCGGTGTGCGCCACCGAGTGCTCGTACACCGGCGCGAGCAGGCAGGCGAGCACGATCAACACGAGCACGACCAGCGACCCCATGGCGGCGCCGTTGCGACGCAGGGTGCGCAGCGCCGTCCGCCATGGCCCCGGTGGACCGGGGCCGGCGGACGACGCCGAGCGGGCGACGGTTTCGGTCACTTGACCCAGAGCTGGCTCAGGATCATGCGGTACTGCTTCGACCACTGGTAGTTGCCCACCCGCTTGGACAGGAAGTCCACGTGCTTGGGGGTGAACAGTGGCGCTACCGCGGAGGCCGTCATCACGTCTCGGTCCACCTGTGCCCAGATCTTGTCGGCGGCGGCCTGGTCGGTTGCCCCCAGGGCGATCGCGGAGTCCATCTTCGCCTGCACGGCCTTGTCGCAGTACCCGCCGATGTTGATCGAGGCGTCAGACCCGGGCGTGAACGATGCGCAGCCGAGCAGCACGTTCAGGAAGTCCGAGGCCGCCGGGTAGTCCTGGTACCACTGTGTGGTGCTGATCTGGACCTTGTTCTTGGAGTTCTGGATGTAGGTGAACTGGATGTTGCCCGAGATCGGCTTGGCAGTCGCCTTCCAGCCGATCGCGGTCAGCGTGCTGGCGACGTTCTCACCGATCGCCTTGCTCACCTCGTCGTCCGCGGTGATGATCTGGACCTGCTGACCGGCAGTCCCGGACTCGATGACCAATTGCTTGGCCTTGTCCGGGTCCGGGCCCTGCCACGTGGTGCCGGCCGGCTTGGTGTACTGGCAGTCGTCCTCGTGCCCTGGGAAGCCGGGCGGCAGGAAGGTGCAGACCGGGGCGGCCAGGTTGCTGCCCCCGAAGAGCTTGACGATGGCCGCTCGGTCGATCGCCCAGTTGACGGCCTGCCGGGCCTTCAGGTTGTTGAAGGGCGGGATGTTGACGTTCATCGGCAGGTACCAGAACGCCGTCTGAGGGTTCACGTGCACCTGGTCGGCGTACTTGGTGCCGAGCTCAGGCAGCCGATCGGCCGGGAGGTCGTCGAACACCGTGTCGGCCTGACCGTTCTGCACCGCGGTCACCGCGGCGGTGACCGGCTGCCCGAAGGCCTGCTCGATCACGTCCGGGTAGCCCTCGGGCTGCGCGTCCCGGTTCCACTCCTTGAAGCTGGGGTTACGCTCCAGCACCAGGGCCTTGTTCGGGTCGTAGGACGCGATCCTGTAGGCACCGGTGCCGGGGATCGGCACCGAGCCGCCGTCCTTGGCCGGGGCGTCCTTGGGCAGGATCGAAGCGTGCGGCACGCCGAGCTTGTAGAGGAACTCCACGTCGGGTGCAGTCAGATTGATCGTGACCGTGCCGGCCGCCGCGTCAGCGATCACACCCCCGGCCAGGGTGCAGCCAGCGGGGGTCTTCAGGCAGGCGTCGGCACCCACGATGCCGTTGTAGAAGCTGCCGGCGGTCGGGCCGGAGACCTTGAAGATCCGCTGGAAGGACGCGACGACGTCGTCCGTGGTGACGTCCCGACCGTCCGAGAACTTGATCCCCTTGCGCAGTGTGAAGACGTAGGTCTTGCCGCCGTTGGTGGGCTTCGGCAGCGCCTCCGCCAGGTCGGGCACCACCGTGAAGGAGTCGTCGCCGGGGACCTGCTTGAAGATCACCAGGCCGTCGTACAGGGCCTGGTACAGCTGCCAGTACTGGGCGGTGTAGTTGATCTGCGGGTCCAGGGTGCCGCCGGCCGCCTTGGCGAGGATCTTGAGCTTCCCCCCGCGGTGTGCCGGGTCATAGGCGCCGGCCGCGCCCGAGGCGGCGGCCCTCGAAGCACCCGAACTGGGCGTGGCCGGGGTACTGCTCGAGCCGCCACAGGCGGCGAGCAGGCCGGCAACGGAAACGGTGACGGACAGCATTACTGACCGACGAGTCAGTCGCATGAGAGGTCTCCCGGTGACGGATTGGTGCGCGAAGCATCGTCCCTGCGAACCCGAACGGCAAGCGTGGCACCGATCCCGACACACACCTGTAACAGGGCATGATCGCCGGCCGTCTCGCAACGGCCCGGAACGCCCCTTTCGGCGCCCCTCGAACGCCGGCAGCGGACGCAGCCGTGGAAGCATGGACGCGTGTCCACGCTCGATGCCCCGCTCGGCCCGCTCGACGGGCGCTACCGCGCAGCCGTCGCTCCACTCGCCGAGCACCTGTCGGAGGCGGCCCTGAACCGGGAGCGGGTGCGGGTCGAGGTGGAGTGGCTGATCCACCTCACCGACACCCACGCCGTGCCGGGCGTACGCCCGCTGACCGACGCGGAGAAGCAGGCCCTGCGCGACGTCGTCCGCAGTTTCGACGGCAGCTGCGTCGAGGAACTGGCGACGATCGAGCGGGAGACGCGGCACGACGTCAAGGCCGTGGAGTACTTCCTCAAGCGGCGGACCGACGGCACGTCGATGGCCGATGTCGCCGAGCTGATCCACCTGTTCTGCACCAGCGAGGACATCAACAACCTGGCCTACGCGCTGATGGTGCACGACGCCGTCCGCGGAGTCTGGTTGCCGGCGGCGACCGGGCTGGTCGACCAGATCGCCGCGCTCGCCGTCGAGCACCGGGACGCCGCGATGCTGGCGCGCACCCATGGGCAGCCGGCCACGCCCACGACGCTGGGCAAGGAGCTCGCGGTGCTGGCGCACCGGCTGCGCCGCCAGCTCGCGCGGATCGAGCGCGCCGAGTACCTGGGCAAGATCAACGGAGCGACCGGCACGTTCTCGGCGCACGTCGCCGGCGCCCCCGGGACCGACTGGCCGGCCGTGTCGCGCACCTTCGTGGAGGGCCTCGGGCTGACCTGGAACCCGCTGACCACCCAGATCGAGTCGCACGACTGGCAGGCCGAGCTGTACGCCGATGTGGCCCGGTTCAACCGGGTGCTGCACAACGCCTGCACCGACGTGTGGACCTACATCTCGCTGGGCTACTTCGCCCAGGTGCGCGGGCAGGGCACCGTGGGGTCGAGCACCATGCCGCACAAGGTGAACCCGATCCGGTTCGAGAACGCCGAGGCCAACCTCGAGGTGTCGTGCGCGCTGCTCGACGTGCTGGCCTCGACCCTGGTCACCTCCCGGCTGCAGCGCGACCTCACCGACTCCTCGATGCAGCGCAACATCGGCACGGCGTTCGGGCACTCGCTGCTGGCGATCGACAACGTGCGGCGCGGCCTGGCCGGGCTCGACGTGGACGCCGCCGCGCTGGCCCGCGATCTCGACGCCACCTGGGAGGTGCTCGGCGAGGCGGTGCAGTCGGTGATGCGGGTGCACGGGCTGGACTCCCCCTACGAGCGGCTCAAGGAGCTGACCCGGGGCCGGCGGGTGGACGCCGCGGCGATGCGCGAGTTCGTGCTCGGGCTGGGGCTGCCCGCGGAGGCCGAGGCGCGGTTGGTGGCGCTGACCCCGGCGACGTACACCGGGCTGGCCTCCGCCCTCGTGGACCACCTCGGCTGACCTGTCGCGTGCTCGATCGGGGCGTTGCTGGGGTGATTCTCCTCACAAAAAGGGATGATTCGCCCGTACCGGCGCCGACTCTGGGCCCTGAGGCCCACAGGTGGCACTAGCGCAAGCGACGGGTTGTCGGTCACAGTTGTGGCGACCGTCACCGAACGTATGCGCGGCGACCCCGTGCGCGATCAGGAGGCCGCGATGGAAGACCGAGACATCCTGGACGTCATCCACGGGCTGGTCGCCGAGGAGCACGGGCTGCGCGATCAGCGCGAGAAGGGCGTCATCGACGCCGACGCCGCGAACGGTCGGCTGCACGAGATCGCACTGCGGCTGGACGAGATGTGGGCGCGGCTGCGCAAGCGCCGCGCCCTGCGCGCGGCCGGGCTGGACCCCGACGAGATCGATCTGCGCTCGACCGACGGCATCGCCAGCTGAACCGACGGCATCGCCGGCTGACCTCCTCCCGGCGCCCCGCGCCGCCTCCCCGCCGGGCTCCACACCGATGTCGATCATGACGTCGATCTCCTCGTGACCCCGCGTGCCCGGCGGGGAGTCACTGCGCGGCGCTGCCCTCACCCGCCGCGGGCACGGTGTGACGCCGTGCCCGCCCGACGGGCACTGTGTGACACCGTGCCCAGGGGGTGGGGCGGGGGCGGGGTGGAAATACCCTCCGGGGGTATGCTGTTGCGGGAGCACAGTGACGGGAGTGATCGGATGGCGGGCTACTCGGGCGACAAGGACGACTACCTCAAGCGGCTGCGCCGGATCGAGGGCCAGGTGCGCGGCATCCAGCGCATGGTCGAGCAGGACACCTACTGCATCGACGTCCTGACCCAGATCGCGGCCGTCACGAAGGCGCTGCAGGCGGTCAGCCTCGGCCTGCTCGAGGACCACGTGGGCCATTGCGTGGTCAACGCCGCCCGCGAGTCCGACGAGGCCGCCGCGGCCAAGGTGCGCGAGGCCGCCGACGCCATCGCCCGGCTCGTCCGCAGCTAGCCCCAGCCCTGCGCATGCTCCGCAGAGGCACCGAGAACGAGGCCTCGACGACCCGGAACAGGTACACCTGCCGAGCGTGAGCGGGTGTCGAACGAAGGAGAACGGACGCCATGACCATCACGACCACCGTGCACGTCAGCGGGATGACCTGCGGACACTGCGTCGCCGCCGTCACCCAGGAGCTCACCGCCCTCGACGGCGTCCAGGAGGTCCAGGTCGAGCTGGTCACGGACGGCGCCTCGACGGTGACCGTGACCAGCGACGCGCCCCTGCCGGACGACGCCCTCCGCGCCGCCATCGACGAGGCGGGGTATGAGCTCGCCGACGACTGACCAGATCCTGCTGCTGCGGGAGATCGACCTGCCGGTCCAGGGAATGACCTGCGCCTCGTGTGCGGCCCGGATCGAGAAGAAGCTCAACCGCATGGACGGGGTGACCGCCTCGGTGAACTACGCCACCGAGACCGCCCACGTGCAGTTCCCCGAGACCCTCGACCCGACCGAGCTGGTGGCCACGGTCGAGCGCACCGGGTATCACGCCACCCTCCCGGCCCCCCCGCAGCCC
>JBAPWU010000220.1:0-4847 GCA_049283855.1 Kineosporiaceae bacterium | reverse complement strand
TCGTAGGTGCGGCCGGTGCCGGTCTCACCGAGGGTGAACCGGCCGATCGGGGTGGTACCCAGGTTCTGACCGGTCAGAGTCAGGCCCGGCACCGGAGCCCCGTCGAGGGTGGCCTCGATCGTGCTCGAGGTGCCGTTGACCAGGGCGTGCAGCCCGAACCTGTGCCACGCCCCCGGCGCCACCGTGACCGTGCTGTACGTGGTCACCAGGCCCTGGTTGTTGCGCAGCGAGACCCGCCCCAGGGTGTCCACGTAGAGCACCACGATCGAGGCGCTGGTGGCCTTGTTGAACCCGATCAGGTTGACCGAGGTCGACCGGCTGGTGATGTAGACCCAGCTCTGCGCCCACAGCTCGTTGTACGTCGAGGGCAGCGTCTTGGAGGCGTACGTCGCCGTCCCCGTGCTCGCCTCCCTCGCCGACCAGGTGCCGGCGTGCGCTCCCGAGGAGTCCGTGGTCAGGCCGGAGACCGCCGTCCAGGCGCCCAGCCCGCCCGACTCGAAGGTGTCTTCGAAGATCACCGCGGGCGGTGGCGGGGTTGCGGGCGTGGTGACGCTGGCGGTCGGGCTCGCCGGCGAGACGTTGCCGGCAGCGTCCGACGCGGTGACGGTGTAGGCATACGTGGTCGAGGCCGCCACCCCCGGGTCGGTCCAGGCCAACGTCGTGCCACTCACGCTGCCGACCACGGCGCCGCCGCGGCGCACCGTGTACCCGGTGACCCCGACCGCGTCGGTCGAGGCGGTCCAGGTCAACGCCACGGACGTCGCCGAGGTGGCCGTTGCGGTCAGCGCGCCCGGAGCCGTGGGCGGCGTCGTGTCGGGCGCGGTCCCGTTCGACACACTGGCCGTGCCCACGTTGCCGGCCAGGTCCCGCGCGTCCACCCGGTAGGTGTAGGTGGTGCCGGCCACCGCGGTGGTGTCGGTGTACGTGAGCACGCCGGGCAGCAGCGTGGTCAGCGGCGCACCGTTGCGGTAGACGTCGTAGGCCACCACCGCCGCGTTGTCGCTCGCCGCCGTCCAGGTCAGCTTGACCGAGGCCGAGGTGGGCTGGGTCGCGGCGAGAGCACCCGGCGCCGACGGTGCGGCGCCGTCGGGTCCGAGCTCATAGGTCGCCGGGTCGAAGGTGTTCCCGGCCGAGTCGGTCGGGGTCACGGTCGCCTGCGACCCGTTCACGGTGACCTTCAGGAAGTGGTAGACCTGCGCGTCACTGGTCGGCAGCGCGGCGGCCCCGCACTTCTTGCCCTTGTTCGAGCTGTAGGTCCAGCCGACCGAGTAGGCGTTGGTGGACGAGCAGCCCTTGTCCCCGACCGTGGTCGCCTTCGCTCCCCCGCCGCCGGTCACGTAGCTGGCCACCCCACCGGGCGGTGGCACGAAGCGCTGGTAGGTGTGCGAGTGCCCGTTGAAGATCAGCCGCACCCCGTTGGAGGCGAGCAGCTGCTCGAGCGAGCCCGAGCTGCCCGGGGTGTTCTGCAGGTAGACGTCGCTGGGCTGGTTGTTGTCGTCCGAGCGCAGCGGGTAGTGGAAGAACGCCATCTTGCGCTCCCCCGAGTGGGCCGCCAGGTCGCCGGCCAGCCAGGCGTACTCCGCGGACGACGTGGTCCAGTGCGCGGCGGCGTCCACCTCGTACTGCTGGCAGTGAGAGCCGCACGCCCCGCCGGTCGCGTTGCCGACGTTGGACTCCGACCAGGTGGCATCCAGCAGGTAGAGGCGGGTGCCGGCCGTGGTGAAGGCGTAGTACGTGGTCGGGTAGCTGGCCGCTGTCGTCCCGTTGATCGCCGGGTAGCTGGTGCTCGCGAAGACCCCGTTCGAGGCCGAGGCCACCGCCGAGCTCGGCCAGTTGAGGAGCATGGTGGTGTTGCGGCCGTGGTTGCCGTTCACCACGTACAGCGGCAGCGTGCTGCCGGGCACGGTCCAGTACTGCGGGCCGAACACCGCGCTGACGTTGACCCCGGTCTGGTTCACGTCGCCGTAGGTGGTCTGGGTTCCGCCCGGGTACCCGATGTCGCCGACCGAGACCGCGAACCGCGCGCCGGAGGAGGCCAGCCGGCTCATCACGTTGGCCTGGTTGGTGTTCACTGCACCGGTGTTGGTCGCCCCGTTGGTGGTGTCGCCCCAGTCACCCAGCACGGCGAAGCTGACCGGCCCGGAGTCCCCGGGCGCCGCCAGCGTGGTGACCGTGCCGGCGGGCAGGCTGCCCAGCAGGTCGGTGGCCGCGGCGTCCCCGGTGTAGACCCGGTAGCAGTACGCGGTACCGGCGCTCAGCCCGGTCAGGGTGACCTTGTTCTGGTACTGGGTGGTCGAGCCCACGGTGATCGGCGAGCCCAGGGTCGGCGAGGCCAGCGACGCGGCGGTGCAGCTGCCCGATGCCCCGTACTTCACCACCCCCTTGGTCTGGGTGGCGGTCGCCCACGACACCGTCACCGACCCGGCCGTCAGATCGGTCAGGTAGGGGGCCCTGGTCAGGATCGGGTCGGCCCCGGCCAGCGCTGCCTGCGCAGGTGCGGCCAGCACCAGCGAGGCGAGCACCCCGAAGACCGCCGCCACCGCGATCGGCCAGCTGAGCACCCTGCGTCGTCTACCACCGGACATGGACGTCCTCCTTGTTTCGAGCGAACGGGACCTCATCGGCCGCCCGGCGACGGCCACGCCGTCGTCGGGCGCGGCGTTGGAGATTGATCCGGACGAAGGCGCCGCCGCCCAGCAGCAGCGCGACGAAACCGATCACCGCACCCATCGACCACCAGGGCGAGGTGTTCGGCACGCCCCCTGCGCCTGCGGCGGCAGCCGCCGCGGCGGGCGCGGGCTCGCTGGAGTCGGCCGAGGACCGCGGCACCGGCACGGCGGAGGCTCGCAACTCGCGCAGGATCTGCAACTCGGTGTGGCCGTACTTGCGGGAGGGCTCCACGTAGGAGTTCTCGCTCCACTCGTTCCAGCTGATCAGGCCCAGCGCGTCGGGCGCGCTGGCCATCGCCGCGGAGTACTCCACCCGCAGGGTCCGCCCGTCGCGCCGTTCGACCACCTTCTCGCCGCCCACCAGCCGAGCGTCGAACCCCGGGGCGAACGGGGCGATCCAGTACTGCCCACGGGCGTGGATGGCCGCCGACATCGCCACCAGCTTGCCGGCGTAGTTGGTGTTCGTCTCCGGGTTCACCGATGACCAGTAGTACGCGTCGCCGTCGCTCACGTCGGCGATCCGCTGGTAGCCCTCGACGCTCTTCTCGGTGTTCAGCACCAGCAGGCTGGGCCTCACCGGCCCGGTCACCTGGGCGACCTGGTCATGGGTGAACTCCCAGGTGCCGCTCCAGATGGTCAGCGGCTTGCCGTCGACCCGCAGGAACACCGGGTCGGCGGCGAAGGAATCCCGGAAGGTCACGAAGTCGGCAGCGACCGTGGCCGCCGGCAACGGCTTTCGCTGGAAGTCCAGCCCCTGGTAGATCATGGCCAGCTTGAAGTCGAGCTCGCGCGCCACGCTCATCAGCAACCGCAGTCGGCGGTTGTTGGTCGTGGTGTCCTTCCAGCTGACGATGAACCCCTCGATCCCGGCCGACTTGGCCCATTCGATGTGCTGGCGCATCACCGCCGGGTCGTCGCTGGTGTAGCGGCCGAGCTCCGGGAAGTCAGTCTTGGCCCGGTTCCACGACCCGGCGTCGAACCAGGTGTAGTAGAACGCCAGCAACGGCACCACCGGCCCGGCCCCGGACGGCGCGACGGACGACACGCCGGACGCTGCGACAGACGGCGCGGGCGAGGAACCCGCGGACGGCGAGCTGTCGGCGGCCGCACTCCCCACGCCGAGCAGGACGGCGCACACCAGTGCCACCGGCGCCGCCCGGACCACACGCGCATGGATCGTCATACCGTCACGTCCCTCGTGTCGCGTACCCGGCGTACAGATCGCTGAATCGGTTGTGCTGCAGCCGACACCACGAACCGCACCCGCCGCCGCCCCCGGCCCATCGCGAGCAGGCCCGCGGCCAGGGTGAGCCCGACCAACGCCATCGTGGTCAGATCGACCCGGCTCATCACCACGAGCTCGGCCGCGGCGTTGCGCGACAGGGTGACCTGGGTCGGCAGCGAGGTGCCCGAGCCGAGCAGGCGCACCACGTACACCCCGCGGGGCAGGTCGGTGAGGGTGGCCGTGTGCTCGGCGTCGAGCGTGATCGTGCGCGTCGTGCCGTTGGGATAGGTGACTGTGGCCTGCTCACCGATCGGATGCTTGAACAGCGCGTCGTGCGCCCGGATGGTCAGGTCGAAGAACTTGGTGCCGAACACCACCGGTGCCCTGGTCGCCGGCCGGAAGGACTGCTGGCCGACGTCGACCACGTTGGCGCCGTCCACCATGACCGTCTGCAGGGTGTAGGCGCTCCGCTTCAGGCTCAGCGAGCTGTTGCGGTACACCGGGGTGAGCCCGGCCAGCCAGGTCGGAGCATCCGGGTCCAGCGGGAGGATCCGACCGGTGTCCGCGCGCACGCTGACCGCATCGATCCGGTCGGCCGCAACGGGACCGCCGCCCGTGCCGGTGAACCGGGGCGTCACCGGGTACTCGACCGCGTAGCCCGCGGTCACCGTGTACGACGCCCGCATCGGCAGGCCGGTCACCTCGGGCCGGAACGCCTGGTCGGGGTCGCGCTGGCCGGCCCAGCGCACGAACCGGTAGCGCTGCGTCGGGGTGACGACGGTGAGGCGCTTCACGGCCAGGGTGTGCTTGCCGAAGTTGTGTTCCTGGGTGAATCGCGCGGTGCCGGTGGCATCGGTCTTCACCACCTCGCCGTCCACCTCGAAGGGGATCCCCACCAGAACCGGGACCGTGGTCACCGTCAACGTGACCGGCCACGGCGCGCGGTGCGGGTG
>JBAPWU010000219.1:0-3858 GCA_049283855.1 Kineosporiaceae bacterium | reverse complement strand
GGCGCCCAGGGCCAGCGCGGCCGCGAACGGCAGAGCGGGCATCAGCGCGTCCACCACCAGCGCCACGGCGAAGGCCGTCACCAGGACCAGGGCCACCGAGAGCAGGGCGATCGGGCGCCGGTTGGTGCGCAGATCGACGAAGGGCGTGCGGATCGCGGTCGCGTAGAGCAGCGGGGGCAGGACCCCGATCAGGACCAGGTCGGGGTCGATCCGGTAGTCCGGCAGACCAGGGATGAACGAGGCGATGATGCCGGCCGCGGTGAGCACCAGAGGCGCGGAGGCGCCCCACCGCGAGGACAGGCCCGCGAGCGCGGCCGCCGCGGCGACCAGAGCGACGACCTGGAGGGCCTGCTCGGATCCGTGCACTCCCGGAACCTACCGGTCGGCACGGCCGACGTCAGGCCACCTTCAGCGGCTGGACCGACAGCACCCGGGTCAGCCGCGTGGCACGGAGCAGTCGCAGCTGCCGCGGCGGGACGTCGACCAGGACCAGGCGCCGTTGCCGGCGGCGGGCCATCCCGTGGACGCCGACGAGAACCCCCATGCCCACGCCGTCCCAGATCTCGAGTCCGCCGACCCGCACCAGGAGATCACCGTCTCCGGCCTCGACCGCTGCATGCAGCACGGCCCGGGCGATCGGCGCCGCGCGGCTGTCGAGCCGCCCGGAGATCACCAGATCCGTTCCGAGCACAAGGATCTCGATCTGCAAGCCCTGGTGCATCTCCACCCCCACCCCGCGGGTGCCGACGCGATGGAACCGCCGGAACCGCTGCCTCCCCCTGCACGCCCGGCCAGTGAATGCGCGGACGCTCCTCGCGCTTCGTCACGTGAGGTCACCAACCTTGACCTCTAGGGTACGACATCGATCCCGGATAGCACCGGGAGATACTCCGCACCACTTCCGTCACTCCCGTCGTCGCCCCACGCTGGTGCGATCCCCGACCCGGCACGGACACTGGGGCCATGGGGTTGTGGGGTGGGTGGCAGTACCTGTTCGGGCCGGCGGTCTCCTTCGCGATGCTCGGCGTGATCGTGCTCCTGCTGCGCTGGGCGTTCGGGCGCGGGCGCTCGCTGGTGGCACGTCGGAGCACGGTGGGCTCGCCCCAGGAGTACGGGCTGCTGGTGCGGGTGGCATCGCCGGCCACGTTCGTCGAGGCCGAGATGATCCGGTTGCACCTGGTCGAGGCGGGACTGCGCGCCACCCTGGCACCGACCACCGAGGGACCGGCGGTGATGGTCTTCAGCGAGGACGCCTCTGCGGCCCGGCGCATGCTCGACCGCCCGGCGTAGGCTGGCGCGATGGTGAATCTGACCCGCATCTACACCCGTACCGGCGACGACGGCACCACCGCGCTGGGCGACTTCAGCCGCACCAGCAAGAACGACCCGCGCCTGGTCGCCTATGCCGACGTCGACGAGACCAACAGCGCGATTGGCGTCGCCCTGGCGCACGGCGGGCTGCCGGAGGGTGTGGTGACCACGCTGTCCCGGGTGCAGAACGACCTGTTCGATGTCGGGGCCGACCTGTGCACCCCGCTGGCGACCGTTGCGGCCCATCCTCCCCTGCGGGTGACCGACGACTACGTGGACGACCTCGAGGCCGCCTGCGACCGGTTCAACGCCGAGTTGGACCCGCTCCGCTCGTTCATCCTGCCCGGAGGCTCGATCGGATCGGCTCAGCTGCATGTCGCGCGGACCGTCTGCCGGCGCGCCGAGCGCGCGGTGTGGGCGGCGGTCGAGGCCTACGGCACCGAGACGGACGGCGGCGTGAACCCGCTCACCGCGCGATACCTGAACCGGCTCAGCGACCTGCTGTTCATCCTGTGCCGCTCGGCGAACCTGGCCCACGGCGGCGACGTGCTCTGGCAGCCCGGTGGCGGCCGTGCCACGTCCGCCGGGATCTAGGCGTAGTGGGGCTGCTCGCCGGGCGGGGCGGACTCGAGCCAGGTGGCCAGGCCGTTGTACGCCATCTCACTCATCCCGAGTTCCAACGTTGTCTTTTCGTAGACACAGCGCACCAGGACCCAGTCCGCGCTCAGCACCGAGGTGTCCTGCGCCTCGGGCCGGCGCCGCTCCAGAATGGTCAGCCGGCCGCGGACGAGTGAGCGGTCGGGGCGGGGCGAGAGACCGAAGAGGCGGAACCAGTCCAACCGGTCGTTGTCGTACCGGGCGACGCCGAAGCTCCAGCCACCGCCGTGAGGGCGGCGGCGCAGCGAACAGTCGAAGGAGCCCATCCCCCGGCTGAGCAGGCTGCGACGCATCAGGACCGCGCCCGGGATGGCGACCAGGATCAGGGCGATCGAGGCCAGGATGGCGGCAGGAAGGACAAAACTGCCCACGCCGCCCACCGACCTACCGTCCCGGCGCGGACGCCGTACCCAGCTCGGCCCGGTCGGAAACGATCATGACGCGGTCGTGCTCGACGGACAGGAACCCACCATCACAGGTGACCACCAGCTCCGAGCCCTCGATCGGCTTGATCGTGATCTCACTGGGCGCGAGCACCGCGAGCACCGGGGAGTGGCCGGGGAGCACACCGAGATCACCGTCGACCGTACGGGCGACGACCATCGACGCGTCGCCCGACCAGACCTTGTGCGAGGCGGAGACGAGCTCGACCTGGAGTGGCACCTGGACCTCCGAGGGATATGGACCTGGTCAGGATATCGGCGGGGAAACCCGACCCGCTCCCCGGGGCGCCGAACGGTGCCTCGGGTGAGCGGGACGGTCAGCAGAACCGGCTCGACCGACGCGAGGAACCGCTCAGCCCTCGAGCTGCTTCTTGATCGCGGCCGCCTTGCGCTCGACGTCGTCGAGGCCGCCGCACATGAAGAAGGCCTGCTCCGGCACGCCGTCGTAGTCGCCGTCCGCGATCTTGGTGAACGCCTCCACGGTGTCCGCCAGGGTCACGAACGAGCCCTCCAGACCGGTGAAGGTCTTGGCCACGAACGTGTTCTGGGACAGGAAGCGCTCGATCCGCCGCGCCCGGTTGACGATGATGCGGTCCTCCTCGGACAGCTCCTCGACACCCAGGATGGCGATGATGTCCTGCAGCTCCTTGTTCCGCTGCAGGATCTGCTTGATCCGCACCGCCGTGGCGTAGTGGTCGGCCGCGATGTAACGGGGGTCGAGGATCCGGCTGGTGGAGGTCAGCGGGTCCACGGCCGGGTAGATGCCCAGTGAGGCGACGGTCCGGCTCAGCTCCGTGGTCGCGTCCAGGTGGGCGAACGTCGTGGCCGGCGCCGGGTCGGTGTAGTCGTCGGCGGGCACGTAGACCGCTTGCAGCGAGGTGATCGAGTGACCGCGGGTCGAGGTGATCCGCTCCTGCAGCACGCCCATCTCGTCGGCCAGGGTCGGCTGGTAGCCCACCGCGCTCGGCATCCGGCCGAGCAGGGTGGACACCTCGGACCCGGCCTGGGTGAACCGGAAGATGTTGTCGATGAACAGCAGCACGTCCTGCTTCTGCACGTCGCGGAAGTACTCGGCCATGGTCAGCGCCGACAGCGCCACCCGCAGACGGGTGCCCGGCGGCTCGTCCATCTGGCCGAAGACCAGGGCGGTCTTCTCGATGACGCCGGTCTCGGTCATCTCGGCGATCAGGTCGTTGCCCTCACGGGTGCGCTCGCCGACCCCGGCGAACACCGACACCCCGCCGAAGTTCTCGGCGACCCGGTAGATCATCTCCTGGATCAGCACCGTCTTTCCCACGCCGGCACCGCCGAACAGGCCGATCTTGCCGCCCAGCACGTAGGGGGTGAGCAGGTCGATGACCTTGATGCCGGTCTCGAACATCTGGGTCTTGCTCTCGAGCTGGTCGAACGCCGGCGACGGGCGGTGGATCCCCCACCGCTCCTTCAC
>JBAPWU010000218.1:0-4971 GCA_049283855.1 Kineosporiaceae bacterium | reverse complement strand
GCCGTGACCCGCCCGGTGATGGCGGTGCCGTCACGCCAGAGGTGGCAGACCGCCAGGGCGAGGGCATCGGCGGCGTCGGCGGGCCGGGGCCGTTCCGGCAGGGCGAGGATCCGGGTCACCATGGCGGCCACCTGGTCCTTGCCGGCCCGGCCCGACCCGGTCACCGCCGCCTTGACCTCGCTGGGGGTGTGCACGGCCACCGGGATGCCGCGCCGCGCGGCGGCCATGATCGCCACTCCGGCGGCCTGGGCGGTGCCCATCACGGTGCGCACGTTCTGCTGGCTGAACACCCGCTCGACGGCGAGCACGTCCGGGTGGAGCTGGTCGAGCCAGCCCTCCACCGCCTCGCCGATGCCCAGCAGCCGGGCCGCCAGATCGGCGTCCGCCGGGGTGCGGATCACGTCCACCGCGACCAGGACGACCTTCCGGCCGGGCAGGCCGTCGACGACGCCCAGGCCGCAGCGGGTCAGTCCGGGGTCGACGCCGAGCACACGCATGCGGCCAGCGTCTCAGCCGACCGCCTCCATGATCTCGTCCGACACGTCGAAGTTGGCGTAGACGTTCTGCACGTCGTCGCTGTCCTCGAGCGCCTCGATCAGCCGGAAGATCTTGCGGGCACCGTCCTCGTCGAGGGCGATCTCCATGCTGGGCACGAACTCGACGTCGGCGGAGTCGTACTCGATCCCGGCCTCGACCAGGGCCGTGCGCACCGCGACCAGGTCGACGGCCTCGCTGACCACCTCGAACGCAGACCCGAGGTCGTTGACCTCCTCGGCACCGGCCTCGAGCACCGCGCCGAGCACGTCGTCCTCGCTCAGCGAGGACGCCTTGGGCACCACAACGATGCCCTTGCGGGTGAACAGGTAGGAGACGCTGCCCGGGTCGGCGAGCGTTCCGCCGTTGCGGGTGAGGGCGGTGCGCACCTCGGCCGCGGCCCGGTTGCGGTTGTCGGTCAGGCACTCCACCAGCAGGGCGACCCCGTGCGGGCCGTACCCCTCATACATGATCGTCTGATAGTCGGCGCCGCCGGCCTCGACCCCCGACCCGCGCTTGACCGCGCGGTCGATGTTGTCGTTGGGCACCGAGGACTTCTTGGCCTTGGCGATCGCGTCCCACAGGGTGGGGTTGCCGCTGGGGTCTCCCCCGCCGGTGCGCGCCGCGACCTCGATGTTCTTGATCAGCTTGGCGAACATCGTGCCGCGCTTGGCGTCGACGACGGCCTTCTTGTGCTTGGTGGTGGCCCACTTGGAGTGGCCGGACATGTCAGGTCCTCCTGCGAACCATCTCGACGAACAAGCCGTGGACGCGCGGATCCCCCGTGATCTCGGGGTGGAACGACGTCGCCAGCAGGGTGCCCTGCCGTACGGCCACGATCCTACCGTCGTGAGTGGCGAGCACCTCGACGCTCTCACCCACCTGCTCCACCCACGGCGCCCGGATGAACACCCCGCGCACCGGCGCCGCGCCGCCGTCGGTGATCCCGCCCACCTGCAGATCCGCCTCGAAGCTGTCGACCTGGCGGCCGAAGGCGTTGCGGCGCACCGTGATGTCGAGCCCCCCGAGGGTCTGCTGCCCGGGCACGGCGTCGACCACCCGGTCGGCCAGCAGGATCATGCCGGCGCACGAGCCGTAGGCCGGCATCCCGCCCCTCAGCCGCGCGAGCAGCGGCTCGCGCAGGTCGAAGGTGCGGATCAGCTTGTCCATGGTGGTGGACTCCCCGCCCGGCAGGACGAGGGCGTCCACCGCGGCCAGCTCGCCGGGGCGGCGGACGGCGCAGGTGCGGGCCCCGCTCGCGGTCAGGGCGGCGAGGTGCTCGCGCACGTCCCCCTGAACAGCGAGCACGCCCACCAGCGGTGGGACCACGGAGTCCACGGCCGATGAGCCTAGCCTCCGTGGTCCCGCCACCTGGTCGAACCGTCAGTCCACCGCCTCCGCGGCGTTCACCATTCCGGCGCCGTAGGCGTCGGAGCCGGTGATCGGGTTGCCCCGGCCACGCGGGTAGAACTTCACGTGGCAGTACCCGCTGGTGCACGCCACCCCGGCCTTGCTCGGTCCGGTGTCGGCGGAATTGGGCCCGGTCTCGTTGACCATGCCTCTGCGCGCCGTCCGCTGCAGCCGGGAGAGCAGTGCGTCGGGACGACCCTTCAGCGAGCTCTTCGCCGACAGCGCCAGCGCGGCGACGCCGGTGGCGTTCGGGGCCGACATCGACGTTCCCTGCAGCCAGCCGAACGCCTGTCCCTCGACCGTGAAGCAGGCGAAGGTGAGCAGAGAGGCCAAGGAGGGGGTGGTGCAGATCTCCCCGCCGGCGGTCAGCGCGCCCAGCTCTCCCCAGCCGCCGTAGAGCACGTCCCCGTCACCGCCGTCGTAGCGTGGCACCCCGTACTTGCGGGCCCCGCCCGGTGCACCGAGGTCGATCCGGCTGCCGTAGTTGGAGTAGTACGCGAGTTGCTCACGGGCGCCGATGGTCGGCGTGCTGGCCAGGTGCGCCAGAGTGCCCCGGCCAGGATCGCCGTTCGCGTTGCTGGTGGACGACACCATGATCACTCCGGGAACGCCGGCCGGGGTCTGGAGCAGGCCCCGCAGGTCGTTGTTCTCCAGGGTGTCGCCCGGCACGATCGACATGTAGCCGTCGTTGCCGGCGCTGACCTGACCGACGCCCCTGAGGGCACGCCCGCCGATGGTCAGGTCGACCTTGTTGATCCGCACGTGCTCGTTGCCGGCCGAGGCGATGATCGCCGTCCCCTTGGCACGGCAGTAGTTCACCGCGTCGACCCACATCAGATAGTCCTCGTCGTCGGTGCCGAGCAGGTCGTACCCGCCGAGGGACATGTTGATCAGGTCGGCGTCGTTGTCGCAGGCCTGGTACATGCCATCGACGATCCAGCTGGTCAGTCCGTACCCGAGGGCGGTCGACAGGACCTGGTAGCCCATGATCGTGACGTTGGGTGCGACGCCGTTGCTGGCGAACCCGTTCAGGGAACCGGCGATCCGGCTCGCCACCCACGTGCCGTGACCATCGGCGTCCCCGAGGCCACAGTCGATCTGGGCGTTCTCCACACCCGCCGCGATGAGCTCCTGGCACGGAACCGTGTTGCCCGAGCGGGAGCGGTCGTAGTTGGCCTGCAGCTCGCGGTGCGAGCCGTCGACGCCGCTGTCGAGCACGGCGACCCGGACCGTTCGCCTGCCTGTGGTCTCGTTCCATGCCGCGCGGGCCCGGATCACTTCGTCGTCCCACTGCAGGACGCCGGGGGCGTTCTGATCCAGGAAGCTGTCCAGGTCGTGCCACGGGTCGGCGATCGTCCTGCCCTTGGGGCCGCTACCGGGAGGCCCCGCCTTGCCGCCCTCGGCGCGGTCGGGGTAGCCGATCGAGATCGCCTTCTCGGTCCACACCGTGGCGACCCCGGCCTGCTTGGCCACCGCGGCGTCGAAGCCGGCGCCGGTCGGCATGACCGCCATCCGGTTCTGACGCGACAGATCGGTGACCACGTGGCCACCCGCGGCCTTGACGGCGCTCTCCATCGAGGCCTTGCTGGTTCCGGGGGCGAACCTGACGATCTTGCTGTTCAGCGGGTTGCCCCGCGCCCTGTGGTCCGGCGTCGCCGCCGATGCCGTGTTGCCCAGCGCTGTGAGCCCGCTCGCCGTGACGGCCGAGGCCACCACTGCGACACCGAGAACCCGACGCATGCTCACCCTCATGCGGATGCCTTCCCATTCGCCGTCGGCGGTCATCGACCACCGGCCGCCCTGGCGGGCAGTGCCGCAGAAGCTATCGAGTAATCACGCTCTGCACCCGGAATCGCACAGACTCATGGCGCGAGTCGCGCATGGTGACGCCACGTCAGCCTCAGGGGTGACGATTGCCCCTTCTGCCCCTTCTGCCCCAGAAAGCCCCCGCTGGAATCCCAGGTCGCGTCACCAGCCGCGCTCGGCCAGCCGGTGCGGCTGCGGGATCTCCTCGACGTTGATCCCGACCATGGCCTCGCCCAGCCCGCGCGACACCTTGGCGATCACGTCCGGGTCGTCGAAGAAGGTGGTGGCCTTGACGATCGCCTCGGCGCGCACCGCCGGGTTGCCGGACTTGAAGATCCCGGAGCCGACGAAGACGCCCTCCGCTCCGAGCTGCATCATCATCGCGGCGTCCGCCGGGGTGGCGATGCCCCCGGCGGTGAACATCACCACGGGCAGCTTGCCGGCCTCGGCGACCTCCTTGACCAGGTCGTAGGGCGCCTGCAGCTCCTTGGCCGCCAGGTACAGCTCGTCCTCGCTCAGCGAGGTCAGGCGGCGGATCTCGCCACGGATCGTGCGCATGTGCGTGGTCGCATTGGAGACGTCGCCGGTACCGGCCTCACCCTTGGACCGGATCATGGCCGCCCCCTCGGTGATCCGCCGCAGCGCCTCGCCCAGGTTGGTCGCGCCGCAGACGAAGGGCACGGTGAAGCGCCACTTGTCGATGTGGTGGGCATAGTCGGCCGGGGTGAGCACCTCGGACTCGTCGATGTAGTCGACCCCCAGCGACTGCAGCACCTGGGCCTCGACGAAGTGACCGATCCGGGCCTTGGCCATCACCGGGATCGACACCGCGGCGATGATCCCGTCGATCATGTCCGGGTCGCTCATCCGGGAGACGCCGCCCTGCGCGCGGATGTCGGCCGGTACCCGTTCCAGGGCCATCACGGCCACGGCGCCGGCGTCCTCGGCGATCTTCGCCTGCTCGGCGGTGACCACGTCCATGATCACGCCGCCCTTGAGCATCTCGGCCAGGCCGCGCTTGACCCGGACCGTGCCCTCGACGCGCTGGGGAGAAGAAGAGCCAGTGGAGGAATCAGCCATGGCTCCCAGCATACGGCGTCAGCTGCGGCGCCAGCCGGTTCCGGGAGGTCAGACCGGCTACCGGCTGGTCCTGGGCCGGCTCCGGACCGTGGTCAGTAGCGGGTCTGGCCCGCCTCGGGCATCTCGACCCAGGTGCGACCG
>JBAPWU010000217.1:0-2942 GCA_049283855.1 Kineosporiaceae bacterium | reverse complement strand
CGAGTGGAGCTACTGGGACGCGGCCATCCGCGACGTCCTGGCCTGGCTGCCCCTGCAGCAGGTCGCCGGCTGACCCCGCCGGGGGCCGAGCCGGCGCATCGCCGTCGGCGCGTTGATCCGAGCCGGTCGACCCGATCCGGTCGACCCGAGCCGGTCAACCCGCGCGGGAGTCCTCCTGCCGGGCCCTCAGCCGCGCCACGAGCTCGGCCGCCTCGCGCAGGCTCTCGCCGGTCTCGGCGAAGACGTGGGCGTCGTCCAGCAGGTCGGCCAGCCGGGCCTCGTCCTGCATCATCACCGCGTTCAGGGCGCCGACCAGATCGAGCCAGGCGTCGCGGGCGAGGGCTGTGGTCGCGGCGGCGTCGCCCTCCACGGCGGCGATCCGCCGCTGCACCACGTCGCGGACCGAGGCGACCCGCTCGGCCTGCTCCGGGCCCACCTCACCCGAGCGCCCGGGCCGGCCCTCGACCGCCAGGGTCGCCACCGCCAGGGTGAGCGGGTCGGTGGCCGGGTTCGTCTGCGCGCCACGGGGGTTCACCCGCTGGTGGACGGCGCCGAGCCAGTCCAGGGTCGCGGCGTCCACCCGCTTGGGGAAATCGGCGGGCAGCGTGGCCACGTCGTCGCCCTGGGCCAGGGCCGCGGCCGGATGGCTGTGCCACCGGTCGGCGACCCGGAACAGCGCCTGGTCGGCCTGCTCGCGCATCAGCGCGGCGATCGAGGCGCGCAGCGCCTCACCGACCAGGAGGTGGGGGTCCGCGGTCGCGGCCCCGGCCCGGGACCGGCGGCGGAACAGACCCGACCCGGCCGGTTGCGGCTGCCCCGGGGTGGTCGTCCGGGTGCCCTGGTCGGCGGCACGCCACGCGGCGATCAGCTCCTCGGTGACCAGGGAGGCGTCGGTGCACCGGCCACGGACCTCCTCCCGCGCCCGGCTGAAGATCGATTCCAGGTCCACCCGGAGCCGCCGCGCCGCGACCACCTGGTCGGCGGCGGCGTCCGCCAGCGACAGCGCGGCGGTCACGGCCTGATCGATGGTGCCGTCGAAGGTGCGGGCGAGATGCTCGTCCCGCTCCCGGCCCCGCCGGGCCTGACGCTCGAGCCAGCGCTGCATGGAGAGGATGAACTGGACCGGGATCCGTTCCTCGACGAGAGTGACCTCCGGCAGGGTGAAGACATGGGCGTGCGCCAGCCCGGCCCCGGTGAGCAGGGTGGCGAAGTGGTTGCGCACCGTCGTGCTCTCCCGCTGCCGGAGCCGGTTGAGCACCACCGCCACGGCCACCTTGCGCCGCGAGGCCACCCCGAGCAGGTCCCAGGAGAGCGCATCGGCGTAGTCGGTGCCGGTGGTCACGAACATCCACAGATCGGCGACGGCGAGCAGCTGCCCGGCCAGTTCGCGGTTGCTCTCGACCCGGGAGTCCAGGTCGGGGGAGTCGATGACGGCCAGACCGGGCACCAGATCGGCGTTCGGGACGGCGCGAAGGCGCACCCAGCGCGAGGCGTCGGCGGTGGGGGCCTCGTCCTTCTCGCGCACCAGGCCGAGGGTGTGCAGGGCCGGTCCGTCGGCCGGGTTGTAGATCAGCACCGGCTCGCGGGTGGTGGGACGCAGGATGCCGCTCTGGCTGACCGAGGCACCGACCAGGGAGTTGGTGAGGGTGGACTTCCCGGCCCCGGTGGGCCCGCCGACCACCACCACCAGCGGTGCGGCGCGCTCGGAGATCCGCGGGATGGTGTAGCTCTCCAGCAGGCGCACGGTGCGCTCACGCTCGGCCCGCAGCGGGGCCGCTCCGGGCGCGTCCAGGGGGAGCTGCCATCCGTTGACGGCTTCGTACAGCCGGGTCACGGCCTCGGAGACGCTCACGCTGCCCGTCGAAGGGGTGGGCTCGCGGTCGGCTGGCCGCTGGTCCATACCGGCTGTCCCTACCCCTCCTCGAGCTGCTGCAGATAGCTGCTCGATCGTAGTGCGGGGGAGTCGGGGATGTCCCGTTGATGCTGCTCCGGCGGGGGCCGCGCGCACGGCGGGGACCGTTCGATCACCCTCGGGCCGGGGGTCCGGCATGCCCTCGACCGTCACCGGTTGCGCCAAACGAGTGACAGCGCGACATAAGGCCTGGATATCTCCGTGTTAACACCTGCCCGCATGTACTGGAACGGTCCGATGAACCGATCAAGTCTGGGAGTTGCTCAGTATGGGTCGTCATTCGGCGTCCGAGACCGCCGATATCACCGAGCTGCTGGCACCGCCCGGTCGCCGCTCCCGCGCCCGGCAGGCGCGGGCCATCCGGTCGGCTGCGACGCGCTATCGGCACCGGCGCTGGGGCACGCGCTGGTCCGGCGCCGCCCTGGTCGCCCTGGCCGGTTCCGCAGTGATGATGGCGACCGGCGGCAGCGCCGGCGCGGACAACGTGGTGTCCAACTCCTCCCTCGACGCGGACCTGTCCGGATGGGCAGTGAACGCGGGGGCGGCCCTGCAGCAGGTCCAGGGCCGCTCGGGGACGGCCGCGCGGATCACGCAGGACGTCGCGCCGACGTGGACGATCGCGATGAACGACTCCGTCAACTCGGTGTCCTCGACCGTGGAGGGCACGGCGTACCGGGCCCAGGCCTGGGTGCGCGGCACCCGGCCCGGGCTCTCGGTGAGCCTGCGCGTGATGGAGTACCAGGGCAGCAGGTTCCTCGGTCAGGCCCTGGCCACCACCACCGTCCAGGACACGCAGTGGCACCGGCTCAGGCTCGGCTACGTGGCCCGGACGAGCGGGGCCTCCCTCGATCTGAACGTGGTCGCCCACCAGTTGCCACGGGGCGCCGGGGTGGACGTGGACGACGTGCTGCTGTCCGCGCCCGGGGTGTCCTCAAGTCCGGCCGCCCGCGGGGCCCGTCCCGCGGGTGGGGCACCGTCCGTCGCCGGAGAGCCGACCTCGACCACCGGGCCGACCCCGACCGAGCAGGCC
>JBAPWU010000216.1:0-21882 GCA_049283855.1 Kineosporiaceae bacterium | reverse complement strand
CCGCTCGACGTCGTGGGCCGCCACCACAGTGCCCACGTGCGGCCGCCGGGCCGGGTCGGCGAGATCGGACAGGTCGGCGCCGGCATCGATGACGTGCACGTGGATGCCGCCGGCCCGTCCGGCGACGGCAGCGAGGGTGCGCAGCACCGTGCTGCGACCCGAGCCGGGGCCGCCCACCACGGCCAGATGGCCGTCGTCGGTGAGATCCCAGCACAGGACTGCTCGTCGCTGCTGCTCGGGCAGATCGGCCAACGCATAGGGGAGCGCCGGCGATCCTGTCCTTGGCGCGACCACGAGCTCGAGGTCGGCGTCGGTGAGTCGGTCGGGCAGCGGTGGGAGCCAGGGTGCCGGTGGGGTGCGGGCGCCGATCAGCCGCGCGGCCGCCTGCACCGAGGTCAGCCACCGGTCGCGATCGACGCCGCACAGCTGCGCCACCTGCACCGCGACCAGATCCCCGCCCCCACGCCGGACCACGGCCCGCCCCGGGCGCGAGGGGTCGAGCCCGGAGGCGTCGGGGGAGTCCACGACATCGTCGGAGTCGGCGCGCTCGCGCAGCCGCAGGGCGATGCGCAGGTTCGCGTTGGCCTTGATGTCGGCCGAGACCACCCCCGCCGGGCGCTGGGTGGCCAGCACCAGGTGGACCCCCAGGCCTCGCCCGACCGTGGCCACCCGGACCAGGCCGGCGAGCAGGTCGGGCTGCTCCTCGGCCAGCACCCGGAACTCATCGACCACGATCACCAGCCGCGGCAGCCCGCTGGCGGGGCGCTCGGCGTGCCCGGTCAGCCACCGCTCCCGGCGGCGCAGTTCGGCCCGCAGCGAGGTGAGCGCACGATGGGCCAGGGCGGCGTCCAGATCGGTGATCACCCCGGTGACGTGCGGCACGCCGGCGAGGTGGGCGAACGCCGTCCCGCCCTTGTAGTCGACCAGCAGGAAGGCCAGCCGGTCCGGGCCGTGCGCCGTGGCCAGCGCGGAGACCAGCGTGGTCAGCAGTTCGGACTTGCCGGCCCCGGTGGTGCCCGCGACCAGCACATGCGGTCCGTCGGCCACCAGATCCACGCTCCAGACCCCGCCGGTCGTGCGGCCGAGGGCTGCGCCGAGCCGGGTGGGGTCCCCACCGTCGAGCCAGCCCCGGGCGATCTCGGCCGGGGAGGTCGCGACCAGGTCGAGCAGGGGCACCGCGTCGGGCAGCTCGGCGCCGGCCGGCTCGGGCGTGGCATCACGCAGGTCGGCCAGCGCGGCGGCGAGCTGCTCGGCCCAGCCGGCATCGGGCAGGTCCGCGACGAAGGTGGTCGGCGGGTGTCCCCGTCGATGCAGAATCCCTTGCGACGCATCGCCATCGGGGCCCAGCCGGACGACCGCGGCGCACTCCTGGGGCAGCTGTTCGTGGCTGTGGGCGAGGCAGATGGCCAGCGTGTCGTCGGCGGCCAGGAGGGCCGCGACGTCCGGACGGCGGCGGAGCAGGTCGGCCTCGTCCAGCAGGACCACCGACCCGGTGCCCGGTGGGGCAGGCCCGGCATGGGGCAGGCGGTCGATCCACTGCCAGCGGTGTTCACGGCCCGCCGTCAGGACGGCCAGCCGTACCTCACGTGGGGAGCAGTATCCGGCGAGCTGCCCGATCAGGCTGTGGGCCAACGCTTCTCGCGCCCGGCGCGGGCCATGGATGCCGAGCACCCGGACCGCGGCGAGGTCGAGGAGCAGCGGCACGGACCCCAGCACCGGAACCGTGGTCCGTCCGTCGCGGCGCACGCTCAGCTCGGCCGGGAGGTCGGCCAGGCCCAGGCGCAGCCACAACTGGTCGTCGTCACCGGGCCGGCGCTCCCAGAGCCGCCCGCCGGGCCGCCTGTCGCCGACGATGTCGGCGGCCAGCGCGGCCAGGTCCGGATGGTCGGCGTGACGCCGAAGCGATTGCGCGGCACAGTGTTCGGCGACATCTCGATCGCGCGCGGCGCACTCCCGGGTGTACTCCTCGAGGGTGACGGCCTGCTGGGCCCGGCGCGAGCGCCGGTCGATCAGGTACTGGGTGAGGGCCGCCAGGGGGGACAGCACGGCGAAGGCCAGGAAGGCCGGCTGGTGCCAGATCAGGGCCATCGGTACGGCAACCACCAGGGGCAGCAGGGCCGTCGCCCAGGGCATCCGGGTCGGCACCGGCGGCGGGGGGCTCGGGGGGTAGTCGACGGTCACCGCCCCACCGGCCGGGCGCAGCCGCGGCGCCCGGTTGACCAGCACGTGCCCGGCTCCGTCCGGATGCACCGCGGCCCGGGGCCCGCCCCGCGCGGCCCGAAGCGCGAGACGGCAGGAGCCGAGCGCCAGGTGGGCGCCGTCCGGCCAGGGCTCGGGGTGCCCACCGACCGGGCGCAGGGGCGTGCCATCCAGCGCGGCGAAGCCGGTGCCGTTGGTCGAGCCCAGGTCGCGCACCGTCGCGCGGGTCAGGTCGATCTCGACATGACGGCGGGAGACGTCGGGGTCGGCCAGCACGAGGTGGCAGCCGGGATCGCGCCCGACGACCCAGCGCCCGGTGACCGCGGTCCGCTCCTGGGACACGGCGATCCGCCGGCCGGCTCCCGGGCCACCGGTCAGCTGGAGCTCCATGGCGTCAGTCTGGGGCGCACCGGCCACGCCTCGCGGTGTGCCTGTGGACAACCGTGGTCGGAGGGCGCCCGGCCAGGCGGGAGGATGGCCGGGTGCCGCCCGATTCGACGCTCACCGCGCTGCTGCCGCAATCCGACCCGGACGCGGTGTTCTCGGCGTTCGCCGGCTGGGCGGCCGAGCGCGGCCTGCCGCTCTACCCGGCGCAGGAGGAGGCGCTGATCGAGATCGTGACCGGGGCGAACGTGATCCTGGCGACGCCCACCGGATCGGGCAAGAGCCTGGTCGCCACCGGTGCCCACTTCGCGGCGATGGCCGCCGGGCGCCGCTCCGTCTACACCGCACCGATCAAGGCCCTGGTCTCGGAGAAGTTCTTCGCGTTGTGCGAGACCTTCGGCGCCGAGTACGTCGGCATGCTCACCGGGGACGCCGCCGTGAACGCCGACGCGCCGATCATCTGCTGCACCGCGGAGGTCCTGGCGAACCAGGCGTTGCGCGAGGGGGAGCGCCTCGACGTCGCCACGGTGGTGATGGACGAGTTCCACTTCTACGCCGACCCCGACCGGGGCTGGGCCTGGCAGGTGCCGATCGTCGAGCTGCCCCAGGCGCAGTTCCTGCTGATGTCGGCCACCCTCGGCGATGTCAGCGCCTTCACCGGGGACCTGACCCGGCGGACCGGGCGGCCGACCGCGGTGGTCGCCTCCGGGGAGCGCCCGGTGCCGCTGCACTTCGACTACGTCACCACCCCGGTGCACGAGACGATCGAGGAGCTGCTGAGCACCGACCGGGCGCCGGTGTACGTCGTCCACTTCACCCAGGCCGCCGCGCTGGAGCGGGCGCAGGCGTTGACCAGTATCGCCGTGGCCAGCCGCGCCGCACGGGACGAGATCGGCCGCATGATCGCCGGGTTCCGGTTCTCGGCGGGGTTCGGTCACACCCTGAACCGGTTGATCCGGCACGGGATCGGCGTGCACCACGCCGGGATGCTCCCCCGGTATCGGCGCCTGGTCGAGCAACTGGCCCAGGCCGGGCTGCTGAAGGTGATCTGCGGCACCGACACCCTCGGGGTGGGGATCAACGTGCCGATCCGCACCGTGCTGCTCACCGGGCTGACCAAGTTCGACGGACGCCGGATGCGCCAGCTGTCGGCGCGCGAGTTCCACCAGATCTCCGGGCGGGCCGGGCGGGCCGGCTACGACACCGCGGGCACCGTCGTGGTCCAGGCCCCCGATCACGAGGTCGAGAACGAGCGGCTGCTGGCCCGGGCCGGCGACGACGAGCGCAAGAAGAAGCGGATCGTGCGCAAGAAGCCGCCGCCGGGCACCGTGTCCTGGACCCGGGCCACCTTCGAACGTCTCGTGGCCGCACCTCCGGAGACGCTCACGTCCTCGTTCGCCGTCTCCCACGCGATGGTGCTGAACCTGCTCGCCCGCCCCGGTGACCCGGTCGCCGCCGCCCGCCACCTGCTCGAGGACAACCACGAGCCCCGGCCGGCCCAGCGGCGGCACGTGCTGGCCACGATCGCCATCTACCGGGCCCTGCTCGCCGCCGGGGTGGTCGAGCGGCTCGACGAGCCGGACGCCGAGGGCCGGCGGGTGCGGCTGACCGTCGATCTGCAGGCCGACTTCGCGCTGAACCAGCCGCTCTCCCCGTTCGCCCTCGCGGCGCTCGAGGTGCTCGACCCGCTCTCGCCGACCTACGCCCTGGACGCGGTGTCGGTGATCGAGTCGACCCTGGAGAACCCGCGGCAGGTGCTGATGGCGCAGCGCCATCTGGCCCGCGGCGAGGCCGTGGGGCGGATGAAGGCCGACGGGATCGAGTACGAGGAGCGGATGGCGCTGCTCGAGGCCGTGACCTACCCCCAGCCGCTGGCCGAGGTGCTCACCGCGACCTACGAGATCTACCGCAGCGGTCACCCGTGGGTCGCCGACTACGAGCTGTCGCCCAAGTCGGTGGTCCGGGACATGTACGAGCGGGCGATGTCGTTCAGCGAGTACGTGCGCTTCTACCAGCTGGCCCGGGCCGAGGGGTCGGTGCTGCGCTACCTGGCCGACGCCTACCGGGCGCTGCGCCAGACCGTGCCCGAGACGGCGCGCACGGAGGAGTTGACCGACATCGTCGAGTGGCTGGGCGAGCTGGTCCGCCAGACCGATTCCAGCCTGCTCGAGGAGTGGCAGGCCCTGGTCGATCCGGCGCGCTCAGGGGCCGGCGCGGACGACGCGGTGCGACGGCGGGCTCGCGACGACGAGCCGCCGCCGGTCACCGCGAACGCCCGGGCGTTCCGGGTCCTGGTGCGCAACGCGATGTTCCGCCGGGTCGAGCTCGCGGCACTGGGCCGCTGGTCCGAGCTCGGAGAGCTCGACGGCGCCTCGGGCTGGGACGGCGACGCCTGGGCCGACGCGATGGACGCCTTCGACGCCGTGCACGAGGACCTCGGCACCGGGTCGGACGCGCGCGGGCCGCACCTGCTCGTCGTCCGCGACGAGGGGCGGCGCTGGCTGGTGCGGCAGATCTTCGACGACCCCGACGGCGACCACGACTGGGGGATCAGCGCGGTGATCGACCTCGACGCCAGCGACGAGGCCGGAGCCGCGGTCGTCGAGGTCACCCATGTCGGCGAGCTGGAGCTGCTGGCCGGGGGGCAGTAGGGCAGGGCGGTCGGGCCAGGGGCCGGGCGCGCTGGATCGTGCGCGCTAGATCCGGGCGCGCTGGGCGTGCCAGGCGAGCACGTCGCGGTCGATCCGGTCGCGGTCGGCGTCGGCCAGGTCGACGAAGCGCAGAGCGGCCTCGTCGCGCTCGACGTCCACCCGGACCACCTCGCTGCGCACGCACAACGTCGCGCCGGCCGAGTCGGTGACCACGGTCTGCAGCCGGTCGCCGGGCTGGAGCACCTGGTCGACGGGCAGGCGGACCCGGCAGCCGGTGGAGGACAGGTCGAGGGTCTCGGTGCCGCGCGAGGGGGTCCCCTCGTGCATCAACAGGATCGGGCGGGTCAGCCGGGCCCGCACCGCGCTGCGGCGGACCTCGACCGCCAGGCCGGTGACGCCGGTGAGCTCCAGCTCGTCGCGATGCCCGGCCACCGGCTGGGCCACGGCCTGGACGACGACCATCGCCTCCGGGGCGCGCATCCGCACCCACACCCGCTCACCGCTGAGGGCCCCGACCGGGCCGACCCCCACCCGGACCCTGCTGGTGACCACGATGCCGCCGCCGCCGGGGGACCACAGGGTCACCTCGCCGGCCACCGGCTCGGCACCCTCGACGGGCACGATCACGGCAGGTGCGCCGATCTGGGGCGCAGGCATCGACCCGGGGAAGAGCGCGGGTGTCGAGTCCAGGTCACGGCTCACCAGTGGTGCCACTGATCGTCCTCCATCGGTCCGTCGGTCGGAACTGCTCAAGTCACTCAAGGTACATGGTTCGTCTCTGTGTGTAGCTAGTCCACGCCGATGCCCGGGCTGCTCGTGCGGGTCAAGGTGCCCGGCCGGGCGGTCGATCCTGCCTGGAGGGCACCACGCCATGAGAGACGAGGCAGGTCGATGCACAGGCGGACCAGCATCCGTACCCGGATCACGGCCGGCGCGCTGGCGCTGCTGCTGGTCGGGTTCATCACCCTGATGACGGTCACCTTCCTCCGGTCCTCGTCCTTGATCGCGAAGGCCTCCACCCGGCACGGGGAGCAGCTCGCGATCGCCGACAGCGCCTCGGTCGCCTCCCTGCTCACCCAGGCCCTGGCCACCGGGCAGACGGTGGCCCGTTCGATGGGTCAGCTGAAGAGCGCGGGCATCACCGATCGCGCGGTCTACGACCGGCTGCTGCGCTCGACCCTGGAGGCCAACCCGCAGTTCATCGCGCTCTCCAGCGGGTGGCTGCCCGATGCGCTCGACGGCCGGGACGCGGCGCACCGCAACGCCCCCGGCACCGACGGCACCGGGCGGTACGTGCCCTACTGGAACCGGGGTTCGGGCCAGATCACCCTGGAGGCCCTGGTCGACTACGACACGGAGGGCGCCGGCGACTACTTCCTGGTGCCGATGCGGACCGGCAAGGACTGGGTGATGGACCCGTACATCTACCCGGTGAACGGCAAGGACGTGCTGATGACCTCGGTGATGTGCGTGATCACCGTCAACGGCAGGCGCGTGGGTGTGGTCGGGATCGACATCCCCCTGGGCAACCTGCAGGCCGAGATCAACCAGATCAAGCCCTACGGCACCGGCTACGCCACCCTGACCACCGCCGGGGCAGTGGCCCTGGGCCACCCGGTCGCCGATCAGATCAACAAGAAGCTCACCGACGCCGCAGCCGTCGCCGCGACCACCCAGGCCGTCCGGTCCGGCACGCCGGTCACCGTCACGGGCCTCGACCCGGTGCTGGGGGACGACGCGATCCGGGTGTTCGTCCCGGTGGCGGTCTCGCCCGATGACACGTGGGTGTTCTCGATCAGCATGCCGGCCACGCAGGTCATGCGGGACATGCACTCCCTGCGCTGGATGACCCTGGGGCTGGCTGCGGCGCTGCTCGCCCTGGCCGCACTCGGAGCGGCGCTGCTGGCGCGTTCGATGACCCGGCCGCTGGGGGAGCTGGCCCGGCGGATGGAGGAGATCGCCGACGGGGACGGGGATCTGAGCCAGCGGGTCGACGAGACCCGAGGGGACGAGATCGGAGCCCTGGGCCGGGCCTTCAACCGGTTCGTCGAGGCGATGTCCTCGATGGTGCGCGATCTCGGCACGGACGTCGACCGGCTGCACGGTGTCAGCGGTGACGTGGCGTCGATCAGCCTGCGCCTGGCCAGTAGCTCCCATCAGGCGGACGGCCAGGCCCGTGAGCTGCACGCGTCGGCCGAGGTGGTCACGGGCAACGTGCGCAGGGTCGCCGACGCCGTGGACCAGATGGCCTCCTCGATCCGGGAGATCTCCGCCGGGTCGGGTGATGCCGTGCATGTGGCCGCCGAGGCGGTGAACGAGGCGCAGGACGCCGCGGCGACGGTCGCCCGGCTGAACACCTCGGGTGAGGAGATCGGGAAGGTGGTCGAGCTGATCACCACGATCGCCGAACAGACCAACCTGCTCGCGCTGAACGCGACGATCGAGGCGGCGCGGGCCGGGGATGCCGGGCGCGGGTTCGCCGTCGTGGCCACCGAGGTGAAGGAGCTCGCCCAGGAGACCTCCCGGGCGACCGACGACATCACCGCCAAGGTGGCGACCATCCGCGAGGACACCAACAGCGTGGTCACGGTGATCCGGCGGATCAGCGAGATCATCGGGCGGATCGACGAGACGCAGACCACGATCGCCTCCGCGGTGGAGGAGCAGACGGTGACCACGCAGGAGATCGGGCGCAACGCCGGCTCGGCGGCCGAAGTGGCTGCGACCATCCTGGACGGCGTGGACACCGTCGCCCAGGCGACGGACGCCGCCCTCACCCAGGCCCGGACCGCCGAGGAGGCCGCCCAGGTGCTCTCCGGGGTGACCGGTTCGTTGCGCACGACCCTGAGTCGCTTCACGATCTGAGCCGGCCGTTCGCGCCGAGGTCGACCACGTGGTGGGGTCGGGTGCGTGAGAGAGGTCGATGGGCCGCCGGCGTCAGATGGCGGACCACCCACCGTCGCAGGGGACGATGGCCCCGTTCATGTTGCTGGCGTCGTCGCTGAGCAGGTAGGTGATGGTGGCGGCCAGTTCCTCGGACTGGGCCGGGGCGGGGATGGTGGTGTGCATGATCGGGCCGAGCACCGACATGGCGTACTCGGATCCGAAGGGGGCCTCGATGTTGGTCAGCACGGCGCCCGGCGCGACCGCGTTGCAGCGGATTCCCTTGCCCTTGTAGAAGACGGCCACGCTCTTGGTGAGGCCGTTCACGGCGTGCTTGGAGGCGGTGTACGCGACGCCGGAGGCGGATGCCCGCAGGCTCGCCTCGGAGGACACATTGACGATGGCGCCGGAACCGGCCTCGATCATGAGGGGGAGGACGGCCCGGGTCAGACGCATGACGGCGGTCAGGTTGACGTCGAACACCCGTTGCCAGGTGGCGTCGTCGATCTCCGCCGGGGGGAGGAACGAGTCCATGATTCCGGCGACGTTGGCCAGGGCGTCGACGGTTCCTCCCGCGGCGTCGACGATCGCCTGCACGCCGTCCGCGCCGGCGATGTCACCGGGGACAGGTACCAGGTCGAGCTCGGGGAAGCCGGCGACGAGCTCGGTCAGGCGTGGGGCGGAGATGTCGGCGGCGATCACGCGCGCGCCTTCCTGCGCCAGGCGGACCGCGGTGGCGCGGCCGATCCCCGAACCGGCTCCGGTGACGATCGCGGTCCTGCCCGCGAAGCGGCCGGGGGTGAACTGAGTGGCGGACATGCTGATCTACCTCCACGTCGGACATTGCCATTTGTGGCACGCAGTGACGAAACTATTCCGGGATGGTTCGCGAGGACAAGACGCCGAGGGGCCGTGGCCGGCCCCCGGCGGCCTCGGCGGCGTCGATCGCCCGCCAGGCGCTGGTGTTGTTCGCCGGCCGCGGGTACGCCGCGACGTCGATGGAGGACATCGCCGAGGCCGCCGGGGTCAGCCGGCGCACCCTGTACCGCTACTTCGACAGCAAGGCGGCGATCATCTGGGAGGGGATGGAGGAATCCCTCCGGGCCGCAGTCGCCGGCCTGGCCGCCGCGCCACCGGACCGGCCCTGGAGGTCCGCCGTGGCGGACACGATGATCGCATCGCTGACCTTTCCGCATGGCGATGCCGAGCTCGCCCGGCAGCGCCTGCGCCTCATCGCCGAGGAGCCGGTGCTGCGGTCCCACCTGCTGGCTGCGACCCGCCCTGCGATCGAGGCGCTGGCGTGCTTCATCGCCGAGCGGACGGGGGCCCGGCCCTCCGATCTGGAGCCCACGGCGGCGTCCGCATCGGTGTGGACGGCCACGATGACGGCCGTGGAGTGGTGGGCCGCGAGTGATGGGGGCATACCAGCCGAGGAATGCGCCCGTCGTGTGCTCGGATCCCTCGGCTTCACTGCATCGGCCCGGGGTCGAACGCCCAGGCGGTGAGCCGACCGCGGGGCGCGACTCGGCGGAAGATCCGCGAATCGGGCAGCCGGGGGCGAACCGCCGAGTCCCGGGCTCGCCGGTTTGGGGGATATTGCCGATCCTGAGGCGATAACTGTGGAGAACGCCTCGACAGGTCAGATGCCGTGACTACGATCCGTATCCATTACCTCTCGCTGAGTATCAGCAGACCGTAGCCAGAGTGACAGCGACGCGGACGATCGATAGCCGGGGATGTGGCCCCGCGTTGCGGACAGGACTCGACGATGACTCCCGCAGTACCTTCCGCCAGGGCCGGCAGCGGCGCCGGGGCGAGGACGACGGACGCGGCCGCGGCCGAGCTCGCGATCACCTTCGTGCCGGTCCCCGACCGGCCGGCCGGCCCCGGCTACCTCCTGCCTGGCCTGCTGATCGCCGGGGTGACCCACGCCGGGGCGACCGGGCTGTCCCGAGCCCTGGCCTGTCACCCTGAGATCAAGCTGCCGGTGGTCAAGCGGGTCGACCACTACAGCCCGTTACGGTTCGAGCAGCCGGTGCAGGCCACCTTGGCCGACTACGACCGCCGCTTCGCCACGTGGACAGGTCAGCGCTACCGCCTGGAACGTTCCCCGGTGTACTTCGACGGTGGCCAGAAGCTGGTCGACGCCGTGGCCGCGGACCTGCCCGGGCTGCGGGTGCTGATGCTGCTGCGCGACCCGGTGGAGCGGTTGTGGGCGAGCTTCCGGGACAAGGTCGAGCGTGGCCGGCTGCCGCAGGCGATGTCGTACGAGTCCTACGTCGACCGGTGCCTGGCGCTGCGGGCGAACGACGCCGACCGGTTCGAGGGCAATCGCTATTTCCGTGCCCTGTCCGCCGGCATGTACGCCGACCATCTGCCGGCGTGGCTGGAGGCCTTCGGGGAGCGGACCCGGGTGGTCTTCGCCGAGGACTTCGAACGATCGCCGCAGCACCATCTCGACGCCCTGATCGAGTGGCTGGGGCTCGACCCGTCACTCACCCGTGCGGCACCCCGCATGGCGGGCTACGGCACCGACGGTCCCGAACCCGGCTGGTTGCAGACCTTCGGAACGGACGGCGCCTCCCGCCGGCACTGGCCGGCACTGGCCCGACCGGGTGAGGCGTTGCGCCGTCCGGCCGAGATGGGCTTCGACCTGGTGCGCCGGGTGACGCGGTCCCGCGTGCCCCGCCAGTCCGACCGGGTGCGGCTGCGGCTCGAGCGGTTGTACGCGCCGGCCAACCAGCGGCTCGCCGGCATGCTTCGGGACCTCGGCTACGCGGACCTGCCCCACTGGCTCGACGTCCTCTGACCGCGCGCGGGCTCTCCGGTGCGGATGGTGTCGGTGTGAACACGGCGGTGTCGAACCCCGTACGGTGGCGGTGTGCCTGTCGATTTTCCCGTCCGCGTGCGTGAGCTGCGCCAGACGCTCGCCTCGATCCTCGAGGTCAGTGATCTGGAGGGGATGCGCGCCCGGATCGCCGAGCTGTCCGACGCCGCCTCCGCCCCGAACCTGTGGGAGGACCCCGAGCGCGCCCAGGCCGTGACGAGTTCGCTGTCCCACCTGCAGGCCGAGCACGACCGGATGGCCCGGATGACCGCCCGCCTCGACGACCTCGAGGTGCTGGTGGAGCTGGCCGAGTCCGAGGACGATGCGGACACCCTCGCCGAGGCCGAGGTCGAGCTGGTGGAGGTGACGAAGGCGCTCGGGGAGCTGGAGGTGCGCACCCTCCTGTCGGGGGAGTACGACTCCCGGGACGCGTTGATCACGATTCGGTCCGAGGCCGGTGGCATCGACGCCGCCGATTTCGCCGAGATGCTGATGCGGATGTACCTGCGGTGGGCAGAGCGGCACGGCTACAAGGCCGAGGTCTACGACACCTCCTACGCCGAGGAGGCGGGGATCAAGTCGGCCACCTTCAAGATCTCCGCGCCCTATGCGTACGGCACCCTCTCGGTCGAGCAGGGTACCCACCGGCTGGTCAGGATCAGCCCGTTCGACAACCAGGGCCGGCGCCAGACCTCCTTCGCCGGGGTCGAGGTGCTGCCGGAGGTGGCCGAGACCGACCACATCGACATACCCGAGAACGACATCCGGGTCGATGTCTACCGCTCCTCGGGTCCGGGGGGGCAGAGCGTCAACACGACCGACTCGGCGGTGCGGCTGACCCACCTGCCGACCGGGGTCGTGGTCACCTGCCAGAACGAGAAGTCGCAGCTGCAGAACAAGGCCGCGGCGATGCGGGTGCTGCAGGCCAAGCTGCTCGAGCGGGCCCGTCAGGAGCGCCAGGCCGAGCTGGACTCGCTCAAGGGCGACGGCGGGACCAGTTGGGGCAACCAGATGCGCTCGTACGTGTTGCATCCGTATCAGATGGTCAAGGATCTGCGGACCGAGTACGAGACCGGAAACCCGGCTGCCGTCTTCGACGGGGACATCGACGAGTTCCTGGAGTCGGGGATCCGGTGGCGCAGAACGAGTGAACAGGGAGCCTGATGCGCAGCGAGATCTTCAATGAGGCCAATGCCGAGGTGACGACGGCGGAGCGGTGGATCCGGCAGAGCGACCGGATGGTCAAGGTCACTCTCGGCGCCGATGCGCTGGCCGTGAAGGGTGCGATGGTCGCCTATCAGGGGTCGGTGACCTTCCAGCACGAAGGGTCGGGCAGCGTCGGCAAGTTTCTGCGCCGGGCCCTGACCAGCGAGGACACCCCCCTGATGCGGGTGGCCGGGCAGGGCGAGGTGTTCTTCGCCCGCCGGGCCCAGCACGTCTTCTTCATCATGCTGGAGGGTGACGGGATCAGCATCAACGGCACCAGCCTGCTGGCCTTCGACGCGACCCTGAGCTGGGACGTGCACCGGGTGCAGGGCGCGGGGATGATGGCCGGCGGCATGTTCAACACCCTGATCCAGGGCCAGGGCGTGGTGGCGATCACCTCCGACGGCCCGCCGATGATCCTGGACTGCTCGCGCCAGCCCACCTTCGTGGACGTCGACGCCGCGGTCGCCTGGTCGGCGGGCCTGCAGCCCCAGGTCGTGAACAGCATGAACATGCGCTCGATGCTGCGCGGCGGCTCCGGAGAGGCCTTTCAGTACTCCTTCCACGGTCCCGGGTTCGTGGTCGTTCAGCCGAGCGAGGGCCAGCCGATGCCGGCCCAGCCCAGCGGCGGCGGCGGACTGGGCGGACTCCTCGGCGGCTGAGCCGGGCTCGACCACGAGGGCTCGACTCGGGCTCGACCCCGAGGGCTAGGCACGGAGCCCGGCATCGGCGAGGAGATCGGCGACCAGCCGCTCGACGTCGCACAGTTCGGCCGGCAGGCCCCGGCCGCGGAACCAGCGCGCCACGGTGGCCACGTCGCGGGCCAGGAACTCGGCGCCCCGGGGGTTGGCCACTACGTCGACGATCTGGGGCAGGTCGATCAGCACCAGCCGGCCCCGCTGCACGAGCACGTTGTACGGCGACAGGTCGCCGTGGGCGAGCCCGTGCAGGGCGAGCGTGCCGAGGGCGTCGAGCATCTGGTGCCAGAGGTGGATCAGCTCCTCACCGTCGGCGCGCACCTGGGCCAGGCGTGGGGCCGCCGTGCCGTCGTCCTGCCCGATGAACTCGAGCATGAGTTCCCGGCCGCGCAGTTGCACGGGGTAGGGCACGAGCGGGCGGTGCCCGTCGTCCCGGGTGAGCCGCCACAGCCGGGCGAGTGCCTCGAACTCGGCCATGGCCCACTGGCCGGCGATAAGGTCACGGCCGAAGTCGGTGCGCCGCGCCATCGCCCGGGTCTCCCGTGAGCGACGCACCCGACGGATCTCGAGGTAGCCGGCATCGCGGTGGAACAGCCGGTGCTCACTGCTGCGGTACCGCTTGGCGGCCAGCACCACCGACGCGCCGACCACCTCGTCGGTGCGCTCGACCAGGTGGACGTCGGCCTCCTTGCCGGTCTTGAGCACCCCGAGTTCGGTGTCGACCGCCCCCAGGGTGGTGATCACCCAGTCGGGCAGGGGATCGGGGCCGTGGATCGCCTCGCCCCAGGTGGAGTAGTTCGGTTGCTCGACGGGCTGCGCGCCGTCGAGCTCGCGCACGGCCGCGGGGGAAGGGCCCGAGCGGCGCCTCAGGCGCGGTAGGTCGTCCTCGTCGTCGAAGCGGCGGCGCCGGCGCGACGGGGCGCCGGCAGGGTCGATGTGGTCCAACGGGTTCTCCGGGGGTGAGGGCGGGAGGTGGGCACGACGAACTCCTCGACGGTCATCGCGTCCTCCTCTCCCGGCCCGGGCCCGCGGGGGCCTGGGGTCGTGCGTGTCGTCCGGCGTCCCCAGCCTGGCGTCCGCCCCGGCCCGCGAGCAACGGGTTTATCAGCGCGGCGTGACCCGGTGCATACCGGTGGGGCGCTTAGACTCGGTGCCGACGCCCTGTGGGGATCGATGCGCCTGAGGCCGCGATGCCCCAGCCCCCGAACCCGCCGAGGACTCCCGACCAGTGATCCGCTTCGAGCACGTCACCAAGATCTACGACGGGTCGCGACCCGGATCGCGGGCGGCGCGCGGAGGCTCCCGGGGGCCGAGCAGCGTCGATGCGCACCCTCGCGCCGCACTGGACGACGTCAGCCTCGAGGTGGCCAAGGGCGAGTTCGTGTTCCTGGTGGGGTCCTCCGGGTCGGGCAAGTCGACCTTCCTCCGCCTGGTGCTGCGTGAGGAGCGTGCCTCCAAGGGCCTGGTCCATGTGGCCGGCAAGGACGTCGCGCGACTGGCCAGTTGGAAGGTGCCGGCGTTGCGCCGTCAGATCGGCGTGGTGTTCCAGGACTTCCGGCTGCTGCCGAACAAGACCGTCTTCGAGAACGTGGCGTTCGCCCTGCAGGTGATCGGCAAGCCTCGCCACGCGATCGCCCACACCGTGCCCGAGGTGCTCGACCTGGTCGGCCTCGGCGGCAAGGAGCAGCGCTTCCCGCATGAGCTGTCCGGCGGCGAACAGCAGCGGGTCGCGGTCGCACGGGCCTTCGTCAACCGGCCGGCGATCCTGCTCGCCGACGAGCCGACCGGCAACCTCGACCCCACCACGAGTGTGGGCATCATGCGCCTGCTCGACCGGATCAACCGGACCGGCACCACCATCGTGATGGCCACCCACGACGACGAGATCGTCGATCAGATGCGCAAGCGCGTCTGCGAACTGGAGGACGGCAGACTCGTGCGCGACCAGGACCGCGGCGTCTACGGGTACACGCGATGAGATTCCAGTTCATCCTCAGCGAGATCGGCATCGGCCTGCGGCGCAACATCACGATGACCGTCTCCCTCATCCTGGTCACCACCGTCTCGCTGCTGCTGCTCGGGGTCGGTGTCCTGACCCAGAAGCAGGTCGGCCTGATGAAGCGCTACTGGGACGACCGGGTTCAGGTCTCGATCTTCCTGTGCCCCAAGGACTCCGAGAAGGCCACCTGCGCCAACGGTGAGGTGACCCAGGCCCAGCGCGACCAGATCCGGGCCGACCTGGCCTCGGCGCAGCTGGCGCCGTACATCGACCAGGTGTTCTACGAGTCCAAGCAGGAGGCCTACCAGCGGTTCACCGCGCAGTACAAGGACAGCGTGCTGTCCCAGAACCTCTCGGTCGACCAGATGCCCGAGTCGTTCCGGGTGCGGCTGAAGGATCCTCAGCAGTACGCGGTGGTCTCCCAGATGTTCCGGGATCGTCCCGGGGTGGATGCGGTCGAGGACCAGAACCGGGTGCTGGACAAGCTCTTCGCGCTGCTCGGCGGGCTGAAGTGGTCGGCCTGGGCCCTGGCCGCGATCACCCTGCTCTCCAGCGTGCTGCTGGTGGCCACCACGATCCGGCTGACCGCGTTCACCCGGCGGCGGGAGACCGCGATCATGCGGCTGGTCGGCGCCTCGAACCTGGTGATCCAGCTGCCCTTCGTGCTGGAGAGCCTGATCGCGGCCATGGTCGGGGCCCTCATCGCCTCGTTGATCCTGGTCTTGTTCACCCAGCTCGCGATCCAGGGCTGGCTCGCCGGGCAGCTCACCGTGATCAATGATTGGGTGAGCTGGCAGGACGCACTGGTCGTTGCTCCGTGGATCTTCTTGATCGGCATGCTGATTGCTGGCGTGTCGTCCTTCCTCTCCTTGCGCCGGTACCTCAAGGTGTAAGTGTCTCGACCTCGAGTCGAGGTTGAGGTTTGTCGCGGAGCGGCAGCCGGAGGGGAGTTGGCCATGGGGCGCTCGTCGCACCCTGCGCGCGGACGGCGCCTGCTCGCGGTCCTGACGGCGGCCGGCCTGCTCCTGGGGGGGCCGGCGCTGATCGCCCTGCCCACCGCCGGCGCGGATTCGGTGAACGACCGCAAGAAGGACCTCGACCAGCAGATCGCCGACCTGCGCGACACCCTGGAAGGGGCCAACGCCGACTTCGTCGAGGCCGCAGTCGCGCTCAAGCGGGCCGAGGGACGTCTCGTCGTCGCCCGGGCCACGCTCGCCACCGCTCAGCGCCAGCTCGCCGAGGCCACCGCGCGCGACCAGCAGCTGAGCGGGCAACTGGCCTTCGCCGAGGCGGAGGAGAGGAAGGCGGTGCGCGACCTCGCCGCGCAGGGCGCCGCCGAGGAGGACACCCGTCGGGTGCTGGGCCAGATCGCGCGGCAGGCCTACACCGGCACCGAGGTCACGGCCCTGTCGATCGTGCTCCAGGCCGAGAGCCCCGAGCAGCTCACCGAGCGGCTCTCCTACGCCGGGGCGGCGCTGCGTGCGCAGAACGGCGCGATCGACCGGCTCACCGTGCAGCAGGCGGAGATGCGGGCCCGGGGCACCCGGCTGGCCGCCGTGCGGGCGCAGATCGCCGAGCTCAAGCGCCAGTCGGCGATCGTCGTGGCCCAGCGCACGGCCGCCCAGGACGCCGCGGCCGCCGCCGAGGCCGAGGTGACCGGGCTGGTCACCCAGCAGCAGCAGGCGGTCACCACGATCCAGGGCAAGATCGCGGACGAGAAGGATCGGCTGGACGCGCTCAGCGCCGAGCAGGCCAAGTTGAAGGCGATCCTGGTCGCGCGGGCCAGGGCCGCCGCCGAGGCTGCCCGTCGGCGCGCCGGCCAGAAGGGCCACGGGTCGGCGCCGGGTCCGCCGGCCGCGTCCGGAGGCTTCCTGGCCTTCCCGGTGTCCGCACCGATCAGCTCGGGCTTCGGCATGCGCTATCACCCGATCCTGCACATCTCCCGGATGCATACCGGCACGGACTTCGCCGCGGCCTGCGGGACGCCGGTGTATGCCGCCGCGGACGGTGAGGTGATCTCCGCGGGGTGGGCCGGGGGGTACGGCAACCGGGTGGTGATCGACCACGGGTACGTGCGCGGCGTCGGTCTGGCCACGACCTACAACCACTTGTCCCGCGTCGTCCGCCACGGCGGGTCGGTCTCGCAGGGTCAGCTGATCGCGTACTCGGGCACGACGGGGCTGTCGACCGGGTGTCACCTGCACTTCGAGACCCTCGCCAACGGCGACTACGTCAACCCGATGCGCTGGCTGTAGCTGCCTACACTGGCCCGATGGTCAAGGAACCCGGGCGCACGGTCGTCGCGTCGAACCGCAAGGCGCGCCACGACTACGCGATCGAGAGCACGATCGAGGCGGGGCTGGTGCTGACCGGGACCGAGGTCAAGGCGCTGCGCGCCGGCCGGGCGTCGCTGGTCGACGGGTTCGTCACCATCCACGCCGGGGAGGCCTGGCTGGAGAACGTGCACATCCCCGAGTACACCCAGGGCACCTGGAACAACCACGCGCCCCGGCGGCGGCGCAAGCTGCTGATGCACCGGCAGGAGATCGACAAGCTGTCGATGACCCTGCACGAGAAGGGACAGGCCCTGGTGCCCCTGCAGCTCTACTTCTCCGACGGCCGGGCGAAGGTCGAGCTCGGGGTGGGCAAGGGGAAGCGGGAGTACGACAAGCGGCACTCGCTCAAGGAGCGTCAGGACAGGCGCGAGACCGACCGCGCGGTGCAGGCCCACAAGCACCGCTGAGCCGTCGGCGCGCCGTCGCCGGCACCGTCCGGTCTCAGATCGCGGCGGGACGCCCGAAGAGCCAGCCCTGAGCCCGGTCGCAGCCCATCGCGCGCAGCAGGTCGGCCTGTTCCGCCGTCTCCACGCCCTCGGCGGTGACCGCCATGCCGTGCGCATGGGCCAGGGAGATGATGGCCGACACCACGGCGTCCGGTCGCTTCCCGGTGCCCAGCCGGGAGACGAACGAACGGTCGATCTTCAAGAAGTCCAGGTCGAAGTAGTCCAGGTACGCCAATGCGGAGTAGCCGGTGCCGAAGTCGTCGATGCCGACCTTGATCCCGTCCGACTGCAGGGTGCGGACCTCGGTCGCCCGGTGGCCGGTCGCATCGAGCAGGCTGGTCTCGGTCACCTCGACCACCAGCCGGTCTGCGTCCACCCCGTGCCGGCGCAGTGCCTTGGCCAGCCGGGACCGGTACTCGGGGTGGTCCAGGGTATGGGGGGAGACGTTGACCGCGATCTGCGGGGCCGGTGCGCCGCCCGGGCGGGCGAGCGCCTCCACGGCCAGCTCGGTGACCCGGCAGTCCACCTCGACCACGAGCCCGGTGTCCTCGGCGATCTCGATGAAGTCGACCGGCATCATCAGGCCCAGGCGCGGGTGCTCCATCCGGGCCAGCGCCTCGGCGCCCACGACCTCGCCCGTGGCCAGGTCCACCACCGGTTGCAAGTGGATCCGCACGCCGTCGTGCGCGAGCGCCGTCCGCAGCCGTCGTTCGCTCTCGATCCGGGCGTCGGCACGGGAACGCAGGCCGGCGTCGAACAGGGCGACCGCGTTGCGGCCCCTGTCCTTGGCCTCGTACAGCGCGAGGTCGGCCTCGCGGTAGAGGTCCTCCATCCGGTGCGTGCTGTCGTCGCACCACGTGACGCCGAAACTGGCGGAGCTGTTGAGCGAGGAGGCGCCGGGCAGGGTGTACGGGCGGGTCAGGCGCAGACGAACCATGTCGGCCTGGGCGGCGAGCGCCTCGGGGGAGGGGCAGGGATGGATCAGCACGGCGAACTCGTCGCCGCCGAGGCGCGCCACCGTCGCGCTGTGCGGGACGGCCCCGCGCACCCGGCGGGCGACCTCCACCAGCAGTGCGTCACCGGCGACGTGCCCGAGGGAGTCGTTGACCGTCTTGAACCGGTCCAGGTCGAGCAGCATCATGCCCAGCCCGCGCCCCGGCCCGACCTCGTGCAGCGCCCTCTGGGTCTTGATCTCCAGCGCCATCCGGTTGTCCAGGCAGGTCACCGAGTCGGTCAGGGCCAGCCGCTGCAGCTCCGCCTCGGTCAGCCGCAGGGCGGTGACGTCGATGACGTGCAGCAGCACCCGGGCCGCGTACTCGTCGCGCTTGCCGGCCGCGGCGGCGTGGACCCACACATGGCGCATGGTGCCGTCGGGGCGCACCACGCGCACCTCGTCGGCCTGCACGCCGGAGTCCGGGTCGAGGCTGCGCATGAGCGCGCTCCACAGCCGGTAGCGGTCCTCCGGATGCACGAACTCGACGCCGGTGCGGTCCCCGAGCTGGGTGGACTCGAGCCCCATCAGGAAGGCCAGCGCACGGTTGATCCTCACCACCTGCACCCGGGGCGGGTGTGGGTGCCTGAGCGCGATGCTCTCGGCGGTGACCGGCGGGTCCGACGCCGTGGGGATGGTGAGTTCGAGCATCGCCATGCCGTGCGGGGCCTCGTCGAAGGCGAGCCGGAACTCCTCCCGGTTGGCCCGCAGGGCCTGCAGGGTCTGCTCCTGCTCGGTGACGTCCATGGTGGCGCCGATCACCAGGGTCGCGGCGCCGGTCTCGTCGCGCACCACTTCGCACCAGGCCTGCAGGTAGCGCAGCGTCCCGTCCGGCGGGACGGCCCGGAACACCAGGTGCCAGCCCTCGCCGGCCCGGATCGAGGCGAGATCGGTCTCGCCGAGATCCATCCGGTCGTCGGGGTGCAGCATCTGCTGCCACTGGTCGATGGTCGGCTGCCGCCCGGGTAGCAGGCCGAGCAGGGCGAACATCTCCGCCGACCAGGTCAGCTGCCCGGTGCGCAGGTCCCAGCACCACAGGGCGAGCCCGGTCAGTCGCTGGGCGGCGTCCAGGAGGATGCGGGCGTCGACCGGCCCGTCGTCGTCGACCAGGTCGGTGATCGCCTCGAAGACATCACCGAGCTCCGCCGCACCCCCCTCCGGGGCACGGGCGGTGCGCTGTCCGGGCACGAGCGCACGATTGCTGCGTTGCGGGTGCCTCGTGCGGGTCCGCTCTTCGGGGATTCCTGCCGTCACCGTGTGACTGTCGGCCGATGCCGGGACCGGCTCGATCACCCGTTCGGGCTACGTCGCCGCCGGCGGGGAACAGGGGTGACCTGCACGACGTTGCCCGAGTACGCTGGAAAGGTCCCAGCAACGGCACGACCCACCAGGGGGTGACAGGCTTCGACGTCGTACGACGACCCAGGAGAAGCGGGCCGAGAAGGTGACGTGATCTCGTTAACCTCGTCGCAAACCAATAAGTGCCAACGCAAATCGCACTGATTTCGCTCTCGCCGCCTAAGGCGGGAAGCTAAATCCGTCAGCCCGGGAGTGCCTTCGGCCCGGATGCTGGCGTCGACAGAGGGCCACTGGCTGAAAGCCCGGTCACGGAGCTGATGCGACACAAACAGTGACTGAGCCCGGCTCGGCGACCTGCCTGTGGGATCGCCGGGGCTGAGAAAAGCCACAGCAGGCTGCGCCCGGAGAAGTACTGGCTCACCGCCGGCGGACGCGGGTTCGATTCCCGCCACCTCCACGAAACGAGTACCCAAACGAGTACCCCCTGACAGAGTGTCTCCAGCTTGGAAGGTGGATCTGACCTGCGTTGATGTGTTCTATTGGGGTGCGTGAGACTTCCCGGTGTTGCGGGACTGTGTCGGTTCCGACCTGGCGTCTGCTGGGCCCGTTCGGGGACCTGGGTAGTCCGGGAGGCCGTGCCAAACGGCAACGGGCCAGGGGAGTGGCTGGGGCCGGCCGGTGGCGGACGTCATCGCCCGCGGTGACGCGATCGCACTCTCCCGACGATGATCCGCACGAACAAGATCAGACCGAGGAACCCCAGGGTGCGCATCAACCTGTCCATCCTGGCCCGCTGCGGGGCGGACGCGACGGCCGGATGGGTGCTCCGCGACGGTGATCAGGTGATCGAGCGCCGTGCGTGTGCTACGGGAGGGGCGCGACGGCGATGGCGGACCGTTGACGCTGGGCGCGGCCATCGCGCGAGGTTCATTGCATCGGGTCGGCGACAGATGTCGCGCGTGTGCGTCGATCGGTGTGCGGCGGCGGTGACGGGACGCAGAGCCTGGCGACCCGGTCCGCCGAGTGCACCGGGTGCACCGGGAGGCAACCAGTTGGCGGTCGGCGGCCCTGATGCACCCGTGACTGAGGGGGCGGTCGGGTGCCGTTGCAAGCCACCGCCCTCTGCCGCGGGCGAGACGCAGTGAGCGGGCGCAGCATGTGAAAGTAGCGCTCGGTAACCAGAGGCTGCGATCGTGAGCGGACGCATGCGCCCGGAGATGCCGAATTGAGGATGTTGCTGACCCGTCTGCCACGTGGTCAATGCCTGCGATGATCGGGTGCATGCGGACGCTCGGTTGGCCATATCCGTTTCGGCAGCGACCTTGGGCGGAGATCGACGCGTTCCTTCGAGACATGGCCGATCGCCATGATCGATTCCGGCATATGTCGGACATCGTTAAGAGTGTCCTCGCCTCGGATCAGGCCCAGGCCTTGGCAGGCTGCACTTCAATGCACGACTTGATTGTGGTGCCGACTCCCATCCCTGAGCCGCCCTACGCAGTGGTCGCCGTGCGTGCGCCTGGCTCGCTCCACGAGCCAGCCAGCGGATTTGTACGCATCGAGCACCTTTCTGTAACGGGCCGCGACGACGCTATCGATCGGCCCGTTGCTGACGCCGTTCCGCTCTTCTGGCGATTCATGATCGAGAAGTTCGGAGTGGATCCCGGCGCTCGCTAGCCAACGCACTGATGCCGCAGAGGGCGCATGCCGGTCCTGCCGGGCGATCGGGACCCTACGTCTCGTATCCTCTCGCCACGCTGGCATCATCCATCTGGCGATCGCTCATTGCGGACCGCGGTATCTGTGACAAACCCTTGGTGGCGCGACTCGCCATCACTAACGGGGCTTCGCCCCAGCCCGACGAGCGGTGGGGTGGGTGGGCTCCGGTCGCGGGTCACTCCGGGGAGCATGCTCCCCGTGCGTTGACCGCGCGGTGGCGGTTGGGGTGGCCTTGTTGAGGGGC
>JBAPWU010000215.1:0-2814 GCA_049283855.1 Kineosporiaceae bacterium | reverse complement strand
CCGGCGTCCCGTCCGGGTGCGGCGCGGGCCCGGCAGGCCCGGCGCGGAAGTCCCGGCCGCGCGCGTCCGCCCAGTCCAGGTGCCACTCGGCGTCGACCGCGGCCCGTCCCCGCTGCGGGTCGGCCATCGGGGTCGGCAGCAGCCGCCGGGTGTCGTACGGGTGCGCCCGCAGGTAGGTCAGCGGCACCAGGTCGGTGTCCGGATCGACCTCCCAGACCCCTCGCGACTGGACGGCGGCGCGCAGCAGCCGGATCGTGCCGGCTCCGTCGGGGGTGGGGTAGGTGACGAGCTCCAGGTCCTGCACCGCCGCCTCGGGCAGCCCGTTGGTGAACGGCACCCAGTTCCAGGTCGGCCCACCGCCGCCGAGCGCCAGCGTGCCCCGGAACACCCCGATCGACGTCCCGGCGTAGACGATCTCGGGGTGCGCCGGGTCGACGGTCACGGCGTAGCCGGTTGCGGTCACGCCGAGCCCGGCCGGTGGCGGCGCCCCCAGGGTGCACGGGTGCCAGGTTCCGGTGCCGTCGAACCACCAGATCGGCTCGATCGGGTTCGCGGTGGCCAGGTAGAAGGAGCCGTGCGGTCCGGCGGCCGGCTGGTGCACGGCCAGGTCGTTGAGACTGCCGGCCGAGGGCAGGTTCGGCCCGGCCGCCGCGCCGGGCACGGGTGGCGCCACCGGGCGGCGGTAGACCTGGGTCCGGGTGTACCGGCCGTTGTTGGGGTTGCGGTCGAGCCGGTGCACCGCCCCCCACATCAGCGCGTACAGCCGGATGTTGTGCGGTAGCGCCGGATCGGCCTGCGGCCACTCGGCCCAGCGCAGCACCCGGATCCCGCTGGCCAGAGGGTCCAGGGTGCCCGCCGGCATCGGGCCGGCAGGCAACACGTCGGTCGCGGTGTCGGGGGCGTCCCCGGCTCGCGGATCGGTGCGGGACGGCAGGGTCACCGCCAGAACCGTGAACGCCCACACCCCCACTGCAGGTGCCGGGCCCAGGAAGGTGCGCAGCCACTGCTCGGAGTACCAGATCCGGTTGGTGCCGACCGCGAGCTGGGTGACGCCGTCCGCCCGCCGCAGTACCGCGGCGTTGGAGTACATGCGGGTGGCGTTCGTCTCGGTGGCATGCGCTGCGTTCACCCCCGTCCGCCAGGTCGGGTTGTTGATCCGGCCGGTCTGGTCCTGCCACTGGGCCTGGATCGCCTGGGCGATCAGCCGCTCGCTCGCGCCAGGGTCGAAGGCCACCCCGCCGCCGTCGCCGGAGCGGAACAACTGCTGCCAGACGCTCTCCCCGATCCGCAGCTGCGTGCCGTTGTCCTGCACCCCGACGATGACGAGTCCCGGTTGGGTGGGATGCGAGGCCAGATAGGTCGGCTCGGTCACCCCCAGGCCGGCCGCGCGCGAGCTGAACGACAGCGGGGCGCCGTCCGCGGTCGAGCGCCAGATCCCGCCGTCGCAGCAGACCAGGACCTCGCCGGCCGCGGCGGCGGCCGGCCGCACCCAGCGGATCCGGTGCACGTCGGCGTGCACCTCGGCGCCGACCCAGCTGCGGTCGAACTGGTTGCCGCCGGTGTACGTGGTGGTCCACTGACCGGCTGGGGCAGGTGCCGGCAGCCGCAGGCTGAACCGGTACAGCGCAGCCGCGAACGAGGTGTTGTCGATCGCGCTGATCACCGCCGCGCCACCCAGCATGATCTGCTCGGAGTTGGCCGGGTCGACCGCGATCGCCATGTCGTACTCGGACTGCCCGGGGTCGCCGGCGAAGAGCTGGCCCGGCACCAGCGCGGCCCGGCGGATCGTCGCGTCGCCGTCCACCCGCCACAGCCGCGGCCCGTTCCCGAGCACGTAGACGATCGCCTGGTCGGACGGCGCGGCGGCCAGCGCGAGCCGGCGCAGCCTGGTCCGGCCGGCAACCGTGGCGGAGCCGGGCAGCGGCACCCGGACGAACGGCCCGGCCACCCCGTTGTCGCTGCGCCACAGGCCCCTGATCCGCTGGTCGACGTTCGCGCCGGCGACCACCACCCAGAGCCGGTCCCCGGCACCGGTGCGCACCCAGACCACGTCGGTGACCACCGCCTGCGCGCTGCCGGGGCCGTTCGGCGCCTCCCAGGCGGCCACCGTGACCAGGCTCCACGGCTCGCCGGCGACCCCCGGGGTGCGCACCTGCAGGCCGCGGGTGGTCGCCGCGACGAGCGCGCCGACACCGGGTTGCCCGACCGTTGCCGGGTCCTCGACCAGGCTGAACACACCGGCGCCGCGCAGTCCCGGGTCCGGGGGACTGGGTTGCGCCTCCCGGGTCCACGGGTCGGCGTTCGGGTTCGCCCGCACGGTGGCCACCGGCCCGCGGGCGTGCAGCACGCCGACCCCGCCGTAGGTTCCGCGGGTGGTGCGATCGGTCGGCTGCACCGCCGGATCCGGCTCGCCGGTACCCAGCCACACCTCGTCCTGAGCGATGTCGCCGCCCGGGTCGAAGCGCACGTGGACGGCGCCACAGGCCAGCGTGGTCGAGGACGCCGCGACGTCGGCGACCGGGGTGACCGCGAACTGACCGACCGGCTCCCAGGCGCCACCGGCGTTCGCCGAGTACCACAGCCCGCCGAGGGCGGAGGCGGCGTAGAGCCGCCGGCCGTCGGCGCTCACCGCGACGTCCCGGACCCGTCCGGCCACCCGCGGGTCGGCGTCCACACTGCCGCGCAGCGTTCCGGACGGCCCGAGCGGCAACCAGACCCGCCCGGGCACCGCGGGCGCGGCCAGCGGGCGAGTCCGTGGTGTGGCGGTGGAGCGCCGGGCGGCCGGAGCGGCCAGGGGCTCGGACGGCGTGGGCT
>JBAPWU010000214.1:0-2848 GCA_049283855.1 Kineosporiaceae bacterium | reverse complement strand
GGCCTCGACCTCGCGGTCGGCGGTCAGCCGCTCATGCGCCTCGCGGGCGCCGACCGGGGTCCAGACCCGGAGGAACAGCACGGTGGCGGCGAGCCCGACCAGCGCGGCCACGATGTCGGTCAGTTCCACCGAGAGGAAGTTGGACGTCGCGAACTGGGCCAGGGCGAAGGACAGGCCGGTGACCAGAGCTGCCGGCCAGACCTCACGCAGGCCACGCCTGCCGTCGACGATGAGCAGCAGCAGCAGCGGAACGAAGGTGGCCAGGATCGGGGCCTGCCGGCCGACCATGGCGCCGATCTCGCCGGCCGGGATGCCGGTCAGGGTGGCCGCCGTGGTGATCGGGATGGCGATGGCGCCGAAGGCCACCGGAGCGGTGTTGGCCAGCAGCACGGTGCCCGCGGCCCGCAGGGGGGCCACCCCGAGGGCGATCAGCATGGTGGCCGTGATGGCGACCGGGGCGCCGAAGCCCGCCAGCGCCTCGAGCAGCCCGCCGAAGCAGAACGCGATCAGCACGGCCTGTACTCGTGGGTCTTCGCTGACCACGTCGAAGGTGCTGCGCAGGTCCTCGAAGCGGCCGCTGGTGACGGTCAGTTGGTACAGCCACAGGGCGCAGAGCACGATCCACATGATCGGGAACGCGCCGAAGACGCCGCCCTGGGTGGCCGCGAGCAGCGCGAGCTGGGCCGGCATCGCATAGGCGACGACGGCGACCAGGACGGCGGTGCCCAGGCCGGCGAGCGCGGCCACGTAGGCCTTGGTCCTGACCACGCCGAGGAGGAGGAACACCACCAGGAGCGGCAGCAGGCCGACCAGGGCGGACACCGCGAGGTTGCCACCGACCGGGGCCAGCGTCTGGGTGAAGTCCTCGGTGAGGATCGGGAGAGTCAGGGGGGTCATGGCAGGTCCTCCGGAAGGGCGTCGTTGCCGAAACGGGATCCTCGGGTGGAACCGAGGGCGAGCCACGATGTGGTCAGACCACAGAGTGATTAGGCCACGTTAGAATGAGCGCGGTCCATCCTCAAGGGTTTGCGACAAAGATCTTTTGTGGGCGACATGTCCAAGAACACGGGCACCTGCACGGAATGGTCGTTCTCGACCGTTATCCACACCCTCGCGGCAGCGATATGACCACTTTACGGACATCCAGGGAGAAAGCGATGAGCCCGGACGCAGCTCTGGCCCGGTCCGAGGGCTGGGAGCCGGTGAACCGCTCCCGCACCTACGAACTGGTGCTCGACCGGATCGAGGAGCAGATCGCCTCAGGACGCCTGCGGGTCGGCGACCGGCTGCCCTCGGAGCGCGACCTCGCCGCCGCGCTCGCCGTGAGCCGGGTCGCGGTGCGCGAGGCCCTGCGGGTGCTGCACGCGATGGGGGTGATCACCCAGGGCACCGGGTCCGGGCCGGACTCCGGCACCGTGCTCAGCGCGGCTCCGGGGGCGGCGCTGACCCGGTTGATCCGGCTGCACGTGGTGATGGCGAGCGTCGGGTCGCAGGACGTCGTCCGCGCCCGGATCGCGCTGGAACGCGAATCGGCCCGGCTGGCCGCGGTGAATGCCGACGCCGACGATCACGCGGTGATCGTCGAGCAGCTCGAGGCGATGGACGATCCGGCGATCTCCCCGCAGGAGTTCAACGACCGGGACACGGCCTTCCACGTGGCGATCGCCCAGGCCAGCGGCAATCCGCTGGTCGCCGAGATGACCACGGCGCTGCGCAATGCGATGCGTTCGACCCTGCTCGGCCGGTTGACCGCCGCGGCCGACTTCCCCGGGGTGGCCCGCCGGCTCTGCGCGGAGCACCACGGGATCCACCGGGCGCTGCTCGACGGGGACGGGCTGAAGGCCGCCGATCTGATCGAGGACCACATCGCCGCCTTCTACGCCGTGGATCCCCAGGACTGAGCCCTCCCGGTCAGGTGCGGGGGGTGCGGTCCGCGCCGTGGTTCTGGGGTGCGGCCTCCAGTTCGGCCAGTGCGGCGGCGACCATCTGGTCGTGGTGGCGCCGGCGGGCGGTCCGGCGGCGCTGCAGCTCGTAGCCGCGCACGATCCTGGAGATGATCGACACGCCGAGCGCGCACCCGATCGCCACCAGGCCACCGCGTTCCAGGGCGGTGGTGACGTCCATGTCTCCGTTGACGACCAGCGCATACAGGGGCGGCCCGGCCACCACGGCGGCCAGGCCGATCCCCATCGTGATCGCGTTCATCGGGCGGAATGGGCCGCCTCGAGCTGGGCGCACAGCAGCGCCGTCCAGGTCATCCGGTCGATCGGGATCCCGTCGAGCCGGATCACGGGAAGGCCGAGCTGCAGCATCAGCGCCGGCGTCACGGCCGTGGCCACGCCGTCCAGGGCGAGGGCGTCGACGCTGCCGAGGGAGAACAGCCAGCTGCGTGCCTCGCTCAGGGACAACTGCGCGTCGAGGACGACGATCACGGCCGAGGCGTCGACGGTGCCCAGGCTCTCCAGGACCTGGGAGGGGTCGCCGGTGCCGTCGCTCTCGATCGCCACCACGCAGTGCGGGTGCCGGCCGACCAGGGCGGGGACGTCGGTGTGGCCGCTCGCGGGCACCAGCACCACCGGGCGGGGTTCGTTCGCGTCAGCCAGGTCCACCGCGATCCGGTGGGCCTCGAGCTGGACCACGTCGGCGGCGCCCACCACGGCGACGACGGCCGCGTCGGGCTCGATGTCCACGGCCGGGAGCTGTTCGAGTGCGTGCCAGACATCGGCGTAGCGGTCACCGCCCTGCAGCCGCTCGATCCACGCCGACGGCACGCCGAGGCGGCGCAGCGTCTCCTGGTCGACGGCCAGCCGATCGGTGTCGCCGGACGGCGCGGTCGACGGCGCTGCGG
>JBAPWU010000213.1:0-6385 GCA_049283855.1 Kineosporiaceae bacterium | reverse complement strand
GGGTCCGGCGGCTCGAGCTGGCCGAGCTGGCCCCGGCGGACGACGCGCGCCTGCCGGCCCGGTCACCCGACACCGTGCAGGACCTGGTCCTGGCCGGCGACATGACCTACCGGTGGACCATCAACGGTCGGACCTACGCCGACACGGTCCCGCTGCAGGTGCGTGAGGGCCGGCTGACCCGACTACGGATCACCAACCGCTCGATGATGCTGCACCCGGTGCACCTGCACGGGCACACGTTCGCCGTCCGGGGCTCCGGGCTGCGCAAGGACACGGTGGTCGTGCCGGCGATGGGAGCCCTGCAGATCGAGGTTCTCGCCGACAACCCCGGAGCGTGGATGCTGCACTGCCACAACGCGTTCCACATGGAGTCCGGCATGATGACCCGCCTCGACTACACAGGCTGAGGGCTCGGCCACCGGCCGGCTGAGCCAGGGCTCGCAGCCCTGGTGCGGAACCGGCACCCCGAACAGGTATCCCTGGCCCAGCGCGCAGCCCAGGTCGCGCAGCACCTGGGCCTGCCCCACCCGCTGGATCCCCTCGGCGACCACGGTCAGCCCGAGGTCGCGGCTCAGGCAGACCAGGCCGCCGACCAGCCGGCGCAGGTCTGGATCGGTGTCCACCTCGTGGATTAGGCACTTGTCCAGCTTCACCGCGTCCACCGGCAGCCGATGCAGGACGGCCAGCGAGGAGCAGCCGGCCCCGACATCGTCCAGCGCGACCTGGATCCCGGTCTCGCGCAGCGCGGCGACCACGCGCGTTGCGGCGTCCAGGCCACCCGGGATCGCCTCCTCGGTGATCTCCAGGAGCAGACCGTCCGGGGGCAGCCCCACCTCGTCCAGGACGGTCTGGACGACGTCGACGAAGCCCGGGTCGACGATCAGCAGCGGCGGCACGTTGACCGCCACCCGGAGCTGCCCGCCACGGCCCTGAGCGCGCCATCGGGCCAGCTGACCGGCGCCGACCCGCAGCATGTGCTCGGTCAGCAGCGGCAGCAGCCCGGCGCGTGCGACCACAGGGAGGAACTCCTCGGGCAGGGTCAGCCCACCGGGCCGGGGCCAGCGGGCGAGCGTCTCGACCGTGCGGAGGGTGCCAGTGTCGAGCTCGACGATCGGCTGGTAGTACGCCACGACGTCGCCCTCGCGCAGGGCCCGGTCCAACGCCGGGCGGAGGTCACGGTCGAGCCCGGTCGGGGGCTGCTGGGGCGCGAAGACAGGGGTGGGGGGCGTGGTCGGGAGCTCCGGCACCTGCCGGTCACCGCCACCCAGGCCCAGCCATCGTCGAGCCGTCGCCAGCACCGTGCCGTGCGAGCCCGGGGGCCGGAACAGCTCCAGAGTGGGCCGGGGGGAGAAGGCCAGGATCAACGCATCCAGGCCCGGCGTCACCGTCGGCATTGCAAACCTCTCCTGCTGGGCGGTCACGGACGGTAGTGCGGGCCAGGGTCGACCCTACGCCGCACCGGCGAGCACCGCGGGCCACGGGCGGTGTGATGCGGGCGATCGGGCGGTCAGGGTCGAGAATTGGCCGTTCGGGGGAGGCGCCGACCTCCACCGAACCGCCGAGAGCATCCGGGCGAACCGGTGGCCGTCGGGCTGGAGCTGGGGAGATGCTGAGCCGGTGAGCCTCGAGGCGATGGACCGGCTGGCCCGTTTCGACGGGACCGCGTTCCGGCCGGTCGGCCCGGGCGAGATCGACGCCCCGTTCGTGCACGTCTTCGCCCACGGCTGGCAGCCCGGCTACCGGGTGCGTGAGCGGCTGCTGGCCACCGTCGACCGGGTGGCGGCCCTGCCGGCCTGGGACCCGCGGCTGGTGGACGCCACCGGACGGGCCCTGATCTCGGACTACACCCCGCTGCTCGAGGCTCTGGCCGGGCTCGGCGCCGACCACGCCGTGCTCTGGTACTCCTGGCTCGACGAATCGGCCACGGACGCCGACGTGTTCCAGGCGTTCCGGTCCCGCCAGGCGACCCAGGTCAACGGACGCCGCCTGGCCGTGGTGGTGCAGCGGGCGCTCACCAGGCAGCCCTCGGGCCGGCGCGCGCGGGTGCACCTGATCGGGCACAGCCACGGCAGCGCGGTGGTGACCCACGCCGCGGTGAGCATGGCCCGCCCGCCGGAGCAGGTGACCCTGCTCGATGCCCCGGAGGATCCGATCAGCCGGGTCGGCGGGGCCAGCGACCTGATCGCGGTGGTGCTGCCCCGGCTGCGGCCCGGTCGCGGCCCGGGATCCACCTTCGTCGACTCCTACGCCTCCGCGTTCGGCCGGCCGTATCACCGCCGCCCCGGGCTGTCCGCCGTGGTCGACGTGCAGCTCGGCGCGCCGCTGGTGCTCTCCCTGGACCCGGTGAGGGCGATCAACGCCGCGCACCTGTACCCGGTGGACTGGTACGCCCGCTCGGTGCGAGAGGCCGCCCGGCCGCAGGGGCGCGGGGTGGGCTACGGCTGGTCCCCCCTGCGGGGCGTCGACACCCGGCCGCTGCACTCCTGGTACCACGCACCGCTGCCACAGCGCCCGCTGCACCTGCGCCACCACGCCGGCGAGCCCCTGGGCCGGTGGCGATCCCGGTTCGAGCGCCGATCTCCGCCCGTGCGCCGCCCGGTTCCCGGGGTGCGCCTCGACCTGGACGCCGCGGCGTCGTCGTCCGCCGCGATCGTCACCACCGTGCCGGGGGACCAGCTGGTCGAGTTCGACCTGCAGCTGCGCGGCTGCGCCGGAGGGGAGCAGCTCGAAGTGGGGCTGGACGGCGTCGCGGCGTTCACGGCGCTCGCCAGCCACCCGGTGCCCAGCCAGGGCCGCTACCTGATGCTCGCCGACAGCGTGACCGGGGAGCACCTGGTCACCGCCCGGCTGACCGGCGCCGAGGACCGGGCGCGGGTCTCGGTGGTGAACCTGCGCCTGGTCAGTGCGCCGCACTCCGGTGCCCGGTTCACACTGGGCCGTTCGGCGGCGACGGTCTTCGCCGCCGGAGCGGTCACCGGCAGCGTGAGCACCCTGCTCACCCTGCTGGTCACCGGCCTCACCGCGCGCAGGGTCTGGGAGATCCTCCGGCGCCGAGGCGCGGTCAGCCGCGAGCCAGGTGTCGGCTGATCACCATCCGCTGGATCTGGTTGCTTCCCTCGAAGATCTGCATCACCTTGGCCTCGCGCATGAAGCGCTCGACCGGGAAGTCACGGGTGTAGCCGGCCCCGCCGAGCACCTGGACGGCGTTGGTGGTCACCGCCATCGCGGCGTCGGTGGCGACCAGTTTGGCGATCGACGCCTGTCGCCCATAGGGCCGGCCCGCGTCGCGCAGCCGGGCCGCGTGCAGGTAGGTGGCCCGGGCCGACTCGACCGCGGCGGCCATGTCGGCGAGCAGGAAGGCCAGGCCCTGGTGCTCGATGATCGCCTGGCCGAAGGTCTCCCGCTCCTTCGCGTAGGCCACCGCGTGGTCGAGCGCCGACTGGGCCAGCCCGACGGCGACCGCGCTGACCCCCAGCCGCCCGGAGTCCAGGGCCGCCAGCGCGATCGGCAGCCCCTGCCCCGGTTCGCCGATCATCGAGGCGCCGTCGAGGGCGACACCGTCCAGGGTCATGGTGGTGGTGTGCGAGGCGTTCAGGCCCATCTTCTCCTCCGGCGGTGAGGAGCTCAGGCCTGGTGCGTCGGACGGCACGTGGAAGCAGGAGATGCCGCGGCCCCCGTCGTCGGAGGTGCGCAGGAACATCGTGTAGTAGTCCGCGTTCCCGCCGTGGGTGACCCAGGCCTTGGCGCCGGTGCAGAGCCACCGGCCGGCCACCGAGGGGCCGCCGAGTCGCGGCTCCGCGCGGGCGGCGACGGCCGCCGGGTCGGAGCCGGCGTGCGCCTCGGACAGGCAGTAGGCGCCCAGCCAGTCGCCGCCGACCATGCGGGGCAACAGGTCGGCCCGGTGGGACGGGGAGCCGAACCGCTCCACCGGGAACGCGCTCAGGGTGTGCACGCTCACTCCGAGCGCCACACTCGCCCAGCGCATGGCGAGTTCCTCGACCACCTGGAGGTACACGGCGTACGGCTGGCCCCCGCCACCCACCTCCTCGACGAACGGCAACCCCAGCAGGCCTGACTGACCGAGCAGCGCGAAGACCTCACGCGGGAAGCGTTCGGTGCGCTCGTACTCGGCGACCCGGGGCAGCAGTTCGGCGTCCGCGATCTGACGGGTCAGCGCGATCAGGTCGCGCGCCTCGTCGGTGGGCAGTTCACGCTCGACGGTCACCTGCTCAGGCTACGGCCAGAGGGGTCCGGCGGAGGTGATCCGGGGGTCACCAGACCGCTCTGGTAGGCGGCGGCGATCGCCTGGGAGCGGTCGCGCAGGCCGGATTTCATCAGGGCCCGGGCCAGGTGGGTCTTGACCGTGGCCTCACCGAGCTGGAGCCACCCGGCGATCTCGGCGTTCGACATGCCGTAGGCCACCAGCACCAGCACGTCCAGCTCGCGTGGGGTGAGCATGTCGAAGGCGGTGCTTCCCGGGGCCCACGGCTCGGGTCGATTCGCGAACTCCGCCAACAGGTTCCGGGTCACCGCAGGGTCCAGCCAGCCGTCGCCGGCGGCCACGGCGCGGACGGCGCTGATCAGGTCGCGTGGCGCGGCGTCCTTGAGCAGGAATCCCGAGGCGCCGGCCCGCAGCGCGGCGTAGACGGTCTCGTCGGCGCTGAAGGTGGTCAGCACCAGCACCTTGACCAACTGGTCGGGGTCGGTGACGAACGCCTCCCCGACCAGGGCCCGGGTCGCCTCGACCCCATCCAGCTCGGGCATCTTCACGTCCATCAGGACGACGTCGGGCCGCAGCCGGGTAGCCACCTCGATCGCCTCTCGGCCGTTGCTCGCCTCCCCGATCACCTCGATCCCCGGCTCGGCGGCCAGCAGCATGGCCAGCCCGGCGCGCACCAGGTGCCGGTCGTCGGCGATCAGGACCCTGATCGCCGTCATCGCCGTCCGCTCGTCGTGGAGGCGTCGGCCCCGGCTCCGTCCACGGACCCGGGACCGGGACCCGGCCTGGGATCGGTGATGTCGATCCGGCCGCCGGCGGCGGGCAGGGTCGCGGTGACCAGGAACCCGTGACCGTGCGGCCGGGCATCGAAGCGGCCGCCGATCGCTCCCACCCGCTCGGCCAGGCCGATCAGCCCGAGCCCGCCGGACAGGTTCGCCGCGGCCGCCGGGGGGTGGGTGGCGCTGCCGTTCTCGTCCTCGACCTCGATGGCGAGCGTGGGCAGCTCGGACGCCGCTGCCCCGGAGCCTGAGGTGCTCCAGCGCAGCCTGACCCGCGCGGTGGCACGCGGCCCGGCGTGCTTGATCGTGTTGGTCAGCGCCTCCTGCACGATCCGGTAGGCGGTCAGGCCGACGCTTGGGGCCAGGGTTCCCGGGGTGCCCTCGGTGGCCAGCGTGGCGTGGACCCCCGAATCCTGCGCTTGCCGGATCAGGGTCGGGATCGCGTCGAGCCCGGGGGCCTCGTCGTCGTGCCCGGCGTCGTCCCCACCGCTGGCCCGCAGCACGTCGAGCAGCCGGCGCAGCTCGTCCATCGCCTCGTGCCCGAGGTCCTCCACGGCGAGCATCGCCTTCTCGGCGAGGCGTGGATCGGTGCCGAGCACCGTGCGGGCGCCGGCCGCCTGCAGCACCATGCTGCTGACTGCGTGCGAGACGATGTCGTGCAGCTCGCGGGCCAGCCGCATCCGTTCGGCCGCCACGGCCGCGGCCGCCGCCGCCGCCCGACGTCGTTCGAGTTCCTCGACGGTGCGGGCGTGCCCGTTGAACCTCCATGCCACCAGCCACACCAGCAGCACGATCAGCCACCAGATGCCGACGGTCACCCACACCTGCTCGTAGGGATGTTCGGCCCAGCCCAGCCCGCTGACCAGACCCACGACTAGGGCCACGACGCCCATGGCGGCCACCGAGGTGCGGGTCGATCGACGAGTCGTCACCGCGTACAGCGCGACCAGGATCCCGAACACCGGGTGGTAGGACGGCAGCGGCAGAGACCCGAGGCAGATCACCGCGACGATGCCGAGCACCAGCACCGGCCGCCGGGCGCGCCACCACAGAAGGGTGAAGACCACCAGGGTCAGAGCCGGCCCGACGAGGTCGATCGGCCGGGGCGGTGAGGTGACGTCCCGCCAATCGACCCCGAAGACGAGCTCGGCGAGGGCCATGCTCGACAGGAGCGCGACCTCGGTCACCACCCGCCGGGTGTGGTCGGGCAGGTGACCCGTCGCGCGTGTCCGGTCCTGGATACTCATCGGTCACCAGTGTGTCGTTCGTGGGGCCCGCGGTCACCCCCGTCAGGGCGCCCGGGCGCGGCCGGGGGCACAGGGTTCGGCAGAGCCGTCAGCACAGCCAGGGGAAGATCTTGCACCACCCCTTGGGTGAGCCCAGCGCC
>JBAPWU010000212.1:0-7213 GCA_049283855.1 Kineosporiaceae bacterium | reverse complement strand
CGAGCCCCGGCCCGTGGCGGAAGCGGGCCTCGGCGCTGACCTCGCCCGCCAGGTAGCGGATCCCCTGGAAGGGCAGGCCGTCGACCTGCACCCCCAGCCGCTCCAGCGCCACCCGCGCCGTCGGCATCAGGCCCTCACCGCAGGCCTTGTCGATCGGGCCGGTCCGGGGGTCGAGCACGGTCACGGACAGGCCGGCCAGTCGGGCCCCGATCGCCACGCCCAGCCCGACCGGCCCCGCGCCGGCCACGAGCAGATCCGCGACCTCGCAGGTCACGACGCCGCCAGCGCGGCGTTCTCCGCCCGTAGCCGCACCCGCATCAGCCACGCGTTCAGCACGGTGAAGGTCAGCGCGGTGAGCCAGGCCGAGTGCACCAGCGGCAGCGCGATGCCCTCGGCGGCAACGGCGACGTAGTTCGGGTGACGAAGCCACCGGTACGGACCCCCGGTGATGACCGGCGCCCCGGGCACCCGGATCACCCGGGTGTTCCACTGCGGCCCGAGAGTGCGGATGCACCACCAGCGCAGCAGATGGGCCGCGGCGAGCAGCGCCAGCATCGGCCAGCCCAGGGCGGGCACGAACCCCCGGTCGGCGAGCGGGACCTCGAGCAGGCAGCCCAGCAACAGGCCGCTGTGCAGCACCACCATCGCCGGGTAGTGCCCGGCCCCGGTCTCCACTCCCCCGTTCCGGATGGCCCACAGCAGGTTTCGTCGGGCGAAGCCCAGCTCGACCATCCGCAGGGCCGCGACCGCCATGACCAGGACGACGTACCAGCGTTCACTCACCACTGCAGCAACACCAGCTCCGCACAGAATCCAGGGCCGAGCGCCATCAGCACCCCCGGCGTCCCCGGGGTCGGGGTGCCCGCGGCCAGGGTATCGGCGAGCACGTTCAGCACCGAGGACGACGACAGGTTGCCGATCGCAGCCAGGCTCCGCCGGGTGACGTCGAGGGCGTCCGCGGGCAGGGACAGCGCGTGGGTGATCGCCGCGATCACCTTGGGTCCGCCGGGGTGCGCGACCCAGGTGTCGACGTCCGCCAGTTTGAGCTCGTGCACACCGAGGAAGGCCTCGACGTCGTCGCGGAGGAAGGTCTCGACCACGTCGGCGACGGTCGGCGCGAGCACGATCCGGAACCCGGTGTCCCCGATGTCCCAGCCCATCACCCGCTCGGTGTCGGGATAGAACCGGCTCCGGCTGCCCACCACCCGGGGACCGGTCAGGCCCATCGCCGCCGCCCGCGCCGCGCCCACCATCACCACGGCGGCCGCACCGTCGCCGAACAGTCCGCTGGCCACCAGATTGGCGGGCGAGGGGTCGTTCCTCTGGAAGGTCAGCGAGCAGAGCTCGACCGACAGCAGCACGGCCACCCCGTCGGGGTGCCCGACCAGGTAGTCGTGCACCCGGGCGATCCCCGCCGCGCCGGCCACGCAACCGAGCCCGAACAGCGGCACCCGCTTGACGTCGGGGCGCAGGCCGAGCCGGGTCACCAGCCGGGCGTCGAGGGTCGGCACGGCGAGGCCCGTCACGGTGGTCGACACCAGCAGGTCGACCTCGGCCGCACCGATGCCCGCGGCCGCCAGGGCCTCGGTGACCGCGTGCTCACCGAGGGTCACCCCGGCGGCGGTGAAGATGTCGTTGGCCTCGCCGAAGCCGCTCAGTGCGGCGTACCGGTCCAGCGGCAGCACCAGGTGGCGGGTGCTCACCCCCGCCGCGCCGTGCAGGCGGCGCAGCAGGCGCTCGTTCGGCCCCCGCGCCCTGCCGTCGCCGAGCACGATCGAGACCAGGGTCTCGGTGATCTCTGCCTGGGGATAGGCGTTCTCCGGCAGAACTCCGCGAACCGCTGCAATGGTGGACACGTCGTGACGCTACCCGCGATCACGGCATCCGGCGCGGCGTCGCCCTCCGGTCGAATGCTCGGTCGCGCCCCGGATCCGGGGCGTCAGTGGGGCGAGACCGGCGACCCGGTGTGCTCGCTCCGCGGCATCGGGATGGCCGGCGTGCGTTCGGGGAGGGCACGACCGTAGTGCGCCTCGGCGACCTCGAGATCGGCCGGGCGGTCGATCTCGTAGCTGTCGACATAGGCTCCGGGCAGCGGCAGATCGCCGGACAGACGCTCGTAGACCGCCCCAGATCCCTTCTCGCAGTAGGCGGGCGGCAGCAGGGCGAGGTTGGCCCACTCGTGCGGCGTCGGCCGCTGCCGGTCGAAGGCCCGAATCGTCTCGTCGACCACGCTGACGTAGACGGCGTCCTGGGTCTTGGCGTCGGTGTAGCCGATCAGGGGTCGGCTGAGCGGCGAGGACGACGACGCAGCGACCTGCGCGGCCTCCTGCAGGAATGCGGCGAAGCTGGCCGGTTCGAAGACGATGTCGGCGTCCATGAACAGGCACGGTCGGCGCAGGTAGCGCGCCCCGAGGGCATAGCTGCGCAGCGTCGTGGTGCTGGCGTAGGCCGGGTTGCGCACGATGGTCAGGTCCGGGCGCAGGGCCAGGGCGTGCGCCATCACCTCCCGCTCGCGGAAGCCCACCACCAGGCGGACGTCGCGTACGCCGGTGAGCAGTTCGAGCTGCCGGTCGAGCAGGGTGCGCCCGCGGAAGTCGACCAGGCACTTCGGCAGCCCGCGGCCCAGGCGGGACCCGAAGCCGGCCGCGGCTATGACAGCGTGCTCAACAGCCGGCACAGGGCCTCCTCGCGGTACGTCGCATAGTCGGCGACCTCGATCAGGGCGTCGGCGGGCTCGTGCACCCCGCCGTGGGCGATCCCGATGTCGGCCAGCTCGAACATCGGGATGTCGTTGACGCTGTCGCCGATCGCGACCACCCGCCCGAACCGGGTGCGCAACTCGGCGATGGGCCTGGACTTGCACAGCACGGTGTCGACCCCGAGCAGCCGGTCACCCTCGCTGCGGCCGACCGAGGTGAAGGCCCGGCAGCCGAGCCGGTCGATGATCGGTCGCACCCAGACGTCGAGGTTCCCGGTGACGATGAAGCACTCGCTCGGCCGGCGGCGGATGAAGCCCTCCATCGCCGGGGCGAGTGCCACCTCGGCCACGATGGCACGCACCCGCGAGATGGGCACGGCGCGCAGAATGGCGCAGCGCAGCCGGAAGGACTCCTCGAACTCGATCGCGCCGCTGAGCGTGAGCCGGGTCAGGGTCGCCATCTCCCGCCCCAGCGAGAGCTCCTCGGCGATCACCGGGAGCAACTCCTCGCAGGTCAGGGTGCCGTCCAGGTCGAAGGCGAACGCCGTGGTCATTCCCGGCTCACCCGGCTGCGCCGCCAGAGGAAGTAGCGCTGGCGGGTGTCCGCCCGGTTGTTCAGCGCCGGCGGGTACAGCTCCCCCGCCTCGTGCAGCACGAACCCCGCACGGCCCAGGGTGGCGTCCATGACCTGGTCCAGCTCGGCGGCGGTGCGGTAGACGGCGCTGTAGCTCTGGTCCAGATCGCTGGACCAGTGCCCGTTCAGGGTCAGCCGCTCCCCGGTGGCCACCGGCTCCCGCAGGTAGACGTGGCTGCGCGGCGCCGCACAGGCCGCCACCGCGTCCAGGCCGCGTACGACGTCCTCGTCGTTCAGATAGATCAGCACCCCGGCCACGATCACCCGGTCGAACCCGCCCGGTTCACCGAGCAGGTACGGATCGAGGTCCTGGATCGCGGCGTGCGCGAACCGGGCCCGGGGGTCGGTGACACGGTCGCGGGCGACCTCGAGCAGCGGCTCGCTGAAGTCGGTTCCGCAGTACCCGGCCCCGGCGGCGAGCACCGGCTCGGCCCAGCGGCCGATCCCGCAGCCGACGTCCAGCACGCGGGAGTCGGCGTCCAGGTGCAGCTTCGGCACCATCACCGACTTCTCGTGCCGGTCCCGGGCCACGGCCAGCTCGGGGTGTGCGTCCTGGTAGAGCACGCTGGTCAAGGGCTCTGCGGAACCGGCACGCCGGGCCCGGATGGCGAAGAAGCCAGCCACAGCGTCGGGGTCGATCGTGACGGCGCGACCGTAGACCCGCGACGGCGCGCTCACGCCGACACCTGCCCGACCGGTTCGACGACCGGCTCGACGACCGGCTCGGCGATCGGATCGACGTCCGGATCGACGATCGGATCGACGTCCGGCGCGGCGCACGGATCGGCTGGCTGGGGCAGGGGCGACAGCGCCTGGATCTGGGCCATCAGATCACCGAGCTCCTCGTCCATGGACGAGAGCAGTTCCTCCACGATCCGGGCACTCGCCCGGCCGTCGAGCTGCTCGAAGTGGTTGCGCAGCACCATCTCCCGACGCTCGGCACCCAGGTCGCGGCCCTCGCGCACGGCGTCCAGGAACGCTCGCAGGCCCTCCCAGCTGGTCGCCACGTCCAGGCTGAACAGGTACTGCGCGTCCTCGTTGGCGCCTGGGCCGTCCACCTTGTGCAGATAGCAGACCGGGCGGCGCGTCGGCACCCATTCGGTGATCAGCGAGCTGAGGTCGCTGACGAAGGCGTCGGCCACGGTGAAGGCGGGCAGGTAGTCGGCCGCGGTGTCCAGCACGATGTTCTCGTGGGTGGCCACGGCCCGGTGCAGCGCGTCGATGAGCGACTGCCCGGCCCCCCCGGAGAGCGGGAGGTCACGCAGCAGCCGGAAGTGCGGCCGGACCATCAGCACCACGTCGGGATGCGCTGCGGCCCAACCGGTCAGCGGGCCGAGGTAGCGGTCGAAGGTGGACCATCCGGCGCGACCGAAGGTGAAGTGCGGGTTCCACAGCACCACCGGACGTCGCCCCGCCAGCACCCGAACGGGATGCTCACCGCCCCGGTCGCCCGGCTCGGCCACCATCCGCAGGACACGGTCCAGTTTGGGCAGCCCGAGCACCCGCACGTGATCGGCGCCGCTGGAGCAGTGCTGGGTCCACAGGCCGCGCTGCACCTCGGAGCGCGCGAAGGCGCGCCAGGCCAGCCGGTGCAGGGGCAGGTCGTAGGCTCTCGTCATCATCGTCGTGCCGGCACCGACGTTGTTGCCATAGGGCAGGTAGGCCAGCCGAACGCCCCGCTCGGCCAGGTAGACCGACTGCACCGGCTCCGGTCGCAGGTCGTCCCAGGGGCTGTCGGTGATCACCAGCGCCAGTGCTGAGCTCTCGTCGTCCGCCAGCGCGGTGAACCAGGCCAGGTCTCGCGGCCGGTACCCGTGCTCGGCGACGAACTCGGCGGTGCTGCGCTCGCGCAGCTCATGATCGCTGTCCAGGGCGAGGACCTCGAACGCGATCTCGCCCCGGCCCGCCCGGGCGCGCAGCTCGGCGCAGACGTCGGCGATCGCCCCCCAGGTGCTCTGCACCTGGACCACGGCGACCACCAGCGGCAGCACGCCGGCCGTACGGGTCAGGTCGCGGCGGGCGACGGCCACCTCGACCGTGCGCCGCAGATTGCGCCCCGGCGCGGTGTCGCGGTCCCAGACCTCCTGGGCGGCCGCAGTCAGCAGGGCGACGGTGCGTACGGTCTCCACGACGTCGTCGGTGGCGTCGACGGCCAGCAGGTGCCGGGTGGTGCGGGCCTCGGTCTCACCGAGCAGCACGATGTCGGGCAGGGTGATCCCGTCGTCGGCGAGGGCCTGGCACAGCGCCTGGACCTGTGCGGCCTGCTGCTCTCCGGGAGCCTCCACGCCGGCCAGGCAGAGAGCGACCTCGATGCCGGGGCCGAACAGGCTGAGTGCGGCAGCCAGAGCCACGACGCCCCGCACGGGGTCGTCACTGGGCAGGCTCACCACCACGCGCGAGGGTGGGGACGTCATGGCCGCTGTATCGGTGGTCGAAGGCCGGGCCTTGAACCATTCGGGTGAGTCCGGCGACTCAGGTGGGATGCTGGGCACATGCAGTGGCTTGCGCGCGGGGAGCACGGACTGCCCGGACACCTGGACTGGCTGACCGGGCCGGAACGGGCCCGGCTCGACCTGCTGCGCTTCACCAAGCGCCGGACCGAGTACCTGCTGCGCCGCTGGACGGCCAAGCAGGCAGTGTCCACCGCGCTGGCCTGGCCGAGGCAGGACGATGACACGCACCTGGCCCGGATCCTGGTCGGCAACCACCCGACCGGGGCACCTTACGTCGAGGTGGACGGCGAGCCGCTGGACGGCGACATCTCGGTCAGCGACCGCGCCGGCTGGGCGGTGTGCCTGGTCGGGTCGCGCGGCGCCGGGGACCGACTGGACGCGGTGGGCATCGACCTGGAGATCGTCGAGCCGCGCAGTGACGGCTTCGTGTCGGACTTCCTGACCGGGCCGGAGCGCGACTACGTGCGGTCGCAGCCGGGGCGCACGGCGCAGGACGCCGCGGCGAACCTGTTCTGGTCGGCCAAGGAGTCGGCGCTCAAGGTGCTGCGCACGGGGTTGCGGGCGGACACCCGCACCGTGGAGGTGACCGTCTCCGAGGCGATTCGACCCGACGGCTGGGCCTCGCTGGAGGTGCGGCACACGCCGACCGGTCGCCGCTTCCCCGGGTGGTGGCGCTGCGACGGCGTGTTCGTGCTGACCATGGCTGCCGAGCTCCCTCTCCCCTCGCCGCCGGTGGTGCTGCCCGGCAGCGACGATCTGACCGGCGCGACCCCCACCCACTCCTGGCTCACCGACCCCGTCGCCTGGTGAGGGCAGCCTCAGATCCGCTCGAGCGCCTCGCCACCGACCTGGAGTGGATCAGTCGTCGAGTGATGGCTCGGGGTGCGGGCCGGGTTATGGGCGGGGCTATGGGCCGGGTTACTGGGCGGGTTATGGGCCGGGCAGATCGAGGTGGAGCTGCCGATCGCGTAGGTATTGGCCCAGCTGGCGCGCTTGATGCTCGGCGCGCCAGAGGGTACTCCGGCGTGGTGTTCGGGTGGGGTCGAGGGCCCGGGGTGCGAGGACCCACGGGATCCCGTCGATCATCTGGATCTGCCAGTGGCCGGCGTGCACCGCAGTGTGATGACGAGCGCAGAGCAGGACCAGATTGTCGATGTCGGTCGGGCCGCCGTGGCGCCACCAGACGACGTGGTGCGCGTCGCACCAGGTGACGGGCGCGGTGCAGCCGGGCACGATGCAGCCGCGGTCGCGGGCAATCAGGGCGCGGCGCTGGGCTGTGGTGGCCAGGCGGCTGGTGAGGCCCTGGGCCAGGATCGCGCCGTTATCGTCGAACAGGGTGGGGTCGAGCAGCGCGTCACACAGGAACCGGGAGAAGGTGCCGGGATCGAGCGCCTCGCCGGTGGCGAGGTCGGTGGCCAGGCCCGGGGC
>JBAPWU010000211.1:0-2170 GCA_049283855.1 Kineosporiaceae bacterium | reverse complement strand
GCCGCCGGGAGGCCGGAGGGCAAGAGCCCTCCGTCGTGCACCTTCGTCGCCGCCCTGGTGGAGCGGTCGACCGGTCCGGGCCCCGGCCTGGTGGTCACCGGATGGGTCGGCGACAGCCGGGCCTACTGGGTGCCGGACGAGGGCGCGGCGGTGCAACTGAGCGAGGACGACTCCTGGGCCGCCGAGGCGATCGCCCAGGGCGTGCCCCGGGCGGAGGCCGAACACATGCCGCAGTCGCACGCGATCACCCGCTGGCTCGGCGCCGATGCCCCCGATCCGGTGCCGCGCACGCGGGTGTATCCGCTCGACCGGGCCGGCTGGGTGCTGGTCTGCTCGGACGGCCTGTGGAACTACTGCTCCGAGGCGAGCGACCTGGGTGCGCTGCTGACCGCGACCCTGGTTGCCCGGGCGCCCGACGGCGCCGCCTCGGACGACCCCGCCGCGCTGGCCGAGGAGCTCACCGCCTGGGCGATCGCCCAGGGCGGTCACGACAACATCACGGTGGCCCTGGCCCGCTACGACCCGGACGCCCCGACCGACCCGATCCCGATGCCCGAACCCGAACGGGAACCCGCACCGGTGGCTGCCGTGGAGTCGGACCCCGCGCCGGCGGCGGAGCCGGCCGTGGTGCCCGACCCCCCGGCCGAACCCGTGCCCCTGACCGAGCCGCCGGTCGCGCCGGCGCCGACGGTGCGGAATCATGATCAGACGCCCGTGCCCCCCGAGACCGAGACTGCGAGGTAACCGCCGTGGCGCAGTTCACCGCCGAGGTGTTCCAGAACGAGTTCCTGCCCGACGGCGGCACCGATGTGCATGCCGTGGTCACGGTGACGTGCACCGGTGCCGGTGAGGCCGGGCACGGGGCGGGTGAGGAGGCCGCGGAGATCGTCATCGTGGACACCTCGGGCTCGATGCAGGGAGACAAGATCATCGCGGCGCAGACGGCGGCCGCCGCGGCGATCGAGCAGATCCTCGACGGCACCTGGTTCGCCGTGGTCGCAGGCACCGACGGCGCCACCCGCGTGTTCCCCTATCCGAATGCCGAGACCGCGATGGTGAAGATGGAGCCGGCCGCCCGGGAGGAGGCCAAGCGAGCGGTGGGCCGCCTGGTCGCCGGCGGGGGGACCGCGATGGGCTCCTGGCTGCGGCTGGCCAAACGGATCTTCCAGAACATCCCGTCGGCCACCCAGCGGCACGCGATCCTGCTCACCGACGGGCGCAACCAGAGTGAGCCGCCGGATGTGCTGGCGGCCTCGGTCCGCGATGCTCAGGGCCTGTTCCAGTGCGACTGCCGAGGCGTCGGCGTCGACTGGGACGTCGCCGAGCTGCGCGGGGTGGCCACCGCGATGCTCGGCAGCGTGGACCTGATCCCCGATGCCCGGCTGATGGCGACCGCCTTCGCCGACCTGATGCAGCAGGCCATGGGTCGCGGGGTCGCCGACGCCCAGTTGCGGGTCTGGGCTCCGCAGGGGGCCCAGACGCTGTTCGTGCGCCAGGTCGCCCCCACCGTGGAGGACCTGACCGGACGTCGCGTGGATGTCAACGCGCTCACCGCCGGCTTCCCGACCGGCGCCTGGGGCGACGAGAGCCGCGACTACCATGTCGCCGTCCGGCTGCCGGCCAAGCCGGTCGGGTCGGAGCAGCTCGCGGCCCGGGTGCAGCTCGTGGTGCGGGACCAGGTGGTGGCCAGCGGGCTGGTCAAGGCGCTGTGGTCGGACAACGACGTGCTGACCACGCGGATCAACCCCGAGGTGGCCCACTACACCGGTCAGGCCGAGCTGGCCGAGGCGATCCAGGCCGGGCTGGCGGCGCGTTCGGCCGGTGACGAGGCGACGGCGCGGCTGAAGCTGGGCCGCGCCGTCCAGCTGGCGGAGCAGACCGGCAACGAGCAGGCCACCTCACGGCTGCGCAAGGTGGTCGACGTCGAGGACGCCGCCACGGGCAAGGTGGCGTTGCGCCGGGACGTGGACCGGCTCGACGAGATGGCACTGGACACGAGCTCGACCAAGACCACCCGGGTGAAGAAGTAGGCGGGCGCTGAGATGACCACATACACCTGTCCCGACGGCCACAGCTCCGCGGCGGCCGACTACTGCGACGTCTGCGGGGCTCCGGTCGGCGCGGCTGCTGCGGCGGCGCCGGCGGGGGCCCCGGCGGGATCGGCTCCGGC
>JBAPWU010000210.1:0-5884 GCA_049283855.1 Kineosporiaceae bacterium | reverse complement strand
GCGTGGGCCCGGAGGTCGGGGAGGCCCCGGTCGGGGAGGGCGACGGCGCGGGGTCCGTCTCGCCGGGGCCGGGCGTCGCTGCCCCGTCCCCGGGGACGGTCACGTTCGGGGTGGGGGTCTGCCCGAGGCTCGGGCTGGCGCCCGGGGGCGGTTGACCGCTGTCGGTCACGTCGACCAGCCGCCAGACGAAACTGCCCTGGGCGGTGACCCCCTGATCGCGCATCCCGCTGTCGAGGGCAGCGGTGATCCGGAAGGACCGGTCCGCCTGCGCCGCCGGCTGCCAGCCCGTCGCGATCCCCTCGCCGGCACCGGCGGCGGCCAGGTCGTCGAGGGTGCCGGTGAACAACTCCGTCCCGGTGAACGCGGCGCAGTCGCCGAAGCGCCCGCCCTCCCCGATCTCGATCGTGAGCCGCAGGGAGGCGGCCAGGTCACCGGAGACGTCGCTCGCACCCACCCGCACCATGTCCCGGGAATCGGCGCTCCGCGCACCGATCTGGAGGCACTGCGTGTACCTGCGTCCGGGGGCCATCGCCAGCGGGCCGGCGAACAGTGCCCGGCCACCGTCGTCGTCGAAGATCGCCAGGCTGGTCTGGGTGGCACCGGCGGCGGGGTCGGCGAAGGCGGAGAGGAATCCGAGGACCATCACCGCGACGGAGATCAGCAGAGGGCGGACGCGATCGGGTGCGCGGAGGCCCATCAACGCTGCCCTCCCTGCGCTGCACGATCGACTCTGAGGTCAATCGGCATCCCGGGGCGCGAACTTGACGGTGCGCTGGGCCGATCAGTCCCAGGGCAGGCCGGTGAGCCGCTGGTAGGCCTCGACGTAGCGGGCCCGGGTGCGCTCGACCACGTCGTCCGGCAGGGGCGGGGGTGGGGTGTCCCCGGCCCGGTCCCAGCCGGCGGCCGGCGAGGTGAGCCAGTCCCGCACGTACTGCTTGTCGAAGCTCGGCTGCGACCGGCCCGGTCGCCAGGCATCGCCGGGCCAGAACCGGGAGGAGTCCGGCGTGAGCACCTCGTCGCCCAGCATCATCGCCCCCCCGGGGGCGCGACCGAACTCCAGCTTGGTGTCGGCCAGGATGATCCCGCGCTCGCGGGCCATCTGCTCGGCCCGCTCGTAGACGGCCAGGGTGAGGGCGCGCACCCGGTCGGCGGTCTCGATCCCGACCTGCGCCACGACGGTCTCGAAGGCCACGTTCTCGTCGTGCTGGCCCAGGGGCGCCTTGGTCGCCGGGGTGAAGATGGCCCCGGGCAGCCGGGAGGCCTCCACCAGCCCGGCCGGCAGCCCGATCCCGCACACCGTCCCCGCGGCCCGGTACTCGGCCAGGCCGGAACCGGCGAGGTAGCCCCGGGCCACGCATTCGACCGGCACCATCTCCAGCCGCCGGCAGATCATCGCCCGGCCGGAGACCTCGGCGGGCACCTCGGTGGAGAGCACATGGTTGGCCACCACGTCCGCCAGCCGGTCGAACCACCACAGGCTGAGGGCGGTCAGGATCCGCCCCTTGTCCGGGATCGGGGTGCCGAGCACGTGGTCGAAGGCCGAGATCCGGTCGCTGGCGACGACCAGCACGACGTCGCCGCCGGCGGCCGGCGTCTCGGGCGCGTAGAGGTCGCGCACCTTGCCGGAGTACAGGTGTCGCCACCCGGGCAGAGCGACCGGCATCTCAGCCCGCCGCACGGCTGGCGGCCGCCGCGATGTCGGTGCGGTAGTGCGAGCCCGCCAGGCCGATCATCGAGATCGCCTCGTAGGCCGCGGCGCGGGCGCCGTCCAGCCCGGCGGCCATGCCGACGACCGAGAGCACCCGGCCTCCGGCGCTGACCAGCCGGCCGGCGTCGTCCAGAGCGGTGCCCGCGTGCAGCACGACCACGCCCGGCACGGACGCCGCGTCGTCCAGCCCGGTGATCACGCCACCGGTGTGCGGCGCGGACGGATAGTCCTCGGCGGCCAGCACCACGGTCACCGCCGCCTCCTCGTGCCAGCGCAGGGGCGGGAACCCGGCCAGGTCGCCGGTGGCCGCGCTGCGCAACAGGCCACCGAGCGGGGTGACCAGGCGGGCCAGCACCGACTGGGTCTCGGGGTCGCCGAAGCGCACGTTGAACTCGACCACCCGCATGCCGCGCGCGGTCAGGGCCAGCCCGCAGTACAGGACGCCGGCGAACGGGGTGCCGCGGCGGGCCATCTCGTGCACCACCGGCACGGCGACCCGGTCGAGCACCTCCTCCACCAGGTGCGGCGGTGCCCAGGGCAGCGGCGAGTAGGCGCCCATCCCGCCGGTGTTCGGCCCGCGGTCGCCGTCGCCGACCCGCTTGAAGTCCTGCGCCGGGGCGAGCGGCACGGCACTCGTGCCGTCGCAGATCACGAACAGCGACACCTCGGGGCCGTCCAGGAACTCCTCGATCACCACCTGCCCGCCGGGCCTGTCCAGGCACACCGCGGCATGAGCCAGGGCCTCGTCCCGGGCGTCGGTGACCACCACACCCTTGCCCGCGGCCAGCCCGTCGTCCTTGACCACGTGCGGCGGGCCGAAGGCGTCGAGCGCGTCGCCCACCTCGTCGAGGGTGGTGCAGACGTGGGCCATCGCGGTCGGCACCCCCGCCGCGGCCATCACCTCCTTGGCGAAGGCCTTGCTGCCCTCCAGGCGGGCGGCCTCGGCGGAGGGACCGAAGCACGCCACGCCGGCCTGCCGGACGGCGTCGGCCACCCCGTTCACCAGCGGCAGCTCGGGCCCCACGACGACCAGGTCGAAGCCGACGGCGAGTGCGGCGACGGCGGCGGGATCGGCGGGATCGACCGGCAGGCAGGGCACGGCCATGCCGGGGTTGCCGGGTGCGGCCGCGATCGAGGTCACCGACGGATCGATGGCCAGAGCCCTGACCAGAGCGTGTTCGCGGGCGCCTGAGCCCAGCACGAGAACCTTCACGGCCCGCAGCCTAGTTGCCGGCTCCGGCTACTGGCGCAGGTGCTCCTCGAGCTTGCGCAGGTCGATCTCGGCCGTGTCGTTCTTGCTGCCGAACATCTCGGCCAGCCCGGACGCGAACCCGACCGGGTCGGCGGTGAAGACCAGCTTGATCCGGGTATGCCGGTCGTCGACGGCGGTCAGCCTCAGCTCGCCGTCGTACTTCGGGCCGCCCAAGGACTTCCAGGAGTACCGGTTCTCCTTCGGGTGCTCGATCACCGCGGCATGGACCTCGCGCGTGGTCCGGCCGCTGCGCACCACCATGCGGTAGCGCTGATGCCCGGTCTTGGTGATCAGCTCGAGTCCTTCGATGAACAAGGGCCAGGTCTCCACGTCCCGCAGACGCTCCTCGACCACGTCGAGGGGCAGCGGCACGACGGAGGTGGCTTCCTGATGCGACATCTTCAACACCTCCGGGGCTCACGCTACGCCCGCGGGCGAGCGGCGAGAAGGGGCCGGACGTGCGAGTTGACTCTCACCTCGCGTGAGGCCGCACAGTGGGCTGATGAGCTACTCCGTGGGCCAGGTCGGCGAGCTGCTCGGGATCACCGTGCGCACGCTGCACCACTACGACGAGATCGGACTGCTCGTGCCCAGCACCCGGTCCGCGGCCGGCTACCGGCTCTACTCCGACGCGGACCTGACCCGGCTGCAGCACATCGTCGTCTACCGCCGGCTGGCCTTCTCCCTGGAGGAGATCAAGACCCTGCTGGACGCCGGACCCGCCGATCTGGAGACCCATCTGCGCCGCCAGCGCGCGGCGGTATCGGAACGGCTGGACGAGCTGCACGGCCTTGTCAGCGCCATCGACCGAGCATTGGAGACGACCATGAACGAGCGACCGATCAGCACCGCCGAGATGAAGGACCTGTTCGGCGACGGCTTCAGCGAGGAGTACCAGGCGGAGGCCGAGCAGCGCTGGGGCGACACCGAGGCCTGGAAGCAGTCGAAGGGGCGCACCGGCGGCTACACCGCGGCCGACTGGCAGGCGATCAAGGCCGAGCAGGACGCCGTCAACGCGGCCTTGGTCGCGGCCCTGGAGGCCGGGCTGCCGGCGACCGGCGAGGCGGCGATGGACGCAGCGGAGGGTCACCGCCGGCACATCCACGACCGGTTCTACGACCTGGGGTATGAGATGCACCGCGGCCTGGCCGACATGTACCTGGCCGACCCGCGGTTCACCGCCACCTACGAGAATCTGCGCGAAGGGCTGGCGCAGTACGTGCACGACGCCATCCACGCCAACGCCGACCGGCACGGGGGCTGACCCGGACCTCGCGCGTGCGCCGCGGCCTCAGGGTGGAGCCGGGCCGGCGCCCGTCCGGCTCAGCCCTTGCCGATGCTCTCCGAGACCTCGGTCAGGGCCTCCTCGAGCAGGGCCAGCCCGTAGTGCGCCTCGTCGTCGGTGATGTTCAGCGCGGGCACCACGTGGGTCCGGCTGCCGTTGACGAACGGGAGCAGCCCGCGCTCCTTGCAGGCGCCCGTGAGCGTGACCATCGGGGCGTTCGCCTCACCGGCGGCGTTGTACGGCACGAGCGGCTCACGGGTGTCCTTCTCCCGCACCAGTTCCACTGCCCAGAAGGCCCCGGTGCCGCGGACCTCGCCGACGATCGGCACCCGCTCCGCCATCGCTGTGAGCGCCGGGCCGAACACCTCCCGGCCGAGTCGGTCGGCGTTCTCGACGATCCCCTCCTCCTGCATCGCCGTGATCGTGGCGACGGCCGCGGCGCAGGCCAGCGGATGGCCGGAGTAGGTCAGCCCACCCGGGAACGGCCGGGTGGCGAAGGTGTCGTAGACCGGGCTGGAGACGATCACCCCGCCGAGGGGCACGTAGCCGGAGTTGACCCCCTTGGCGAAGGCGACCAGGTCGGGATGGACCCCGGGCCCGGCGAGTTCGCAGGCGAACCAGTTGCCCGCGCGGCCGAAGCCCGACATCACCTCGTCGGCGATCCAGAGGATGTCGTAGCGGTCGCACAACGCGCGCACCCCGGCCAGGTAGCCGGGCGGCGGGACCATGATCCCTGCGGTGCCGGGGATGGACTCCAGCACGATCGCCGCGATGGTGCCGGGGCCCTCGAGCTGGATGGTCTGCTCCAGGTGGGCCAGCGCGCGCTCGCACTCCTCGGCCTCAGTGGTGGCATGGAAGGCCGAGCGGTACAGGTAGGGCCCGAAGAAGTGCACGATGCCCTCGGCGCCGTAGTCGTTCGGCCAGCGCCGCGGGTCGCCGGTGAGGTTGATCGCCGTGGTGGTGTTGCCGTGGTAGCTGCGGTACCGGGCCAGCACCTTGCGCCGCCCGGTGTGCAGGCGGGCCATCCGGACGGCGTTCTCGATCGCGTCGGCACCGCCGTTGGTGAAGAAGACGTGGGTGAAGGCCTCGCCCGGCGCGCGCTCGACGATCAGGCGGGCGGCCTCGGACCGGGCGGCGTTGGCATGCTGCGGGGCGACGGTGGCCAGTTGCTCGGCCTGGGCCTGGATCGCCGCGACGATCTTCGGGTGGCCGAAGCCGACGTTGGTGTAGACGAGCTGGCTGGAGAAATCGAGATACGGCGTGCCGGCACCGTCCCAGACCCAGGAGCCCTGGCCGCCGGTGATCACCATCGGGCTGAGGGTGGCCTGGGCCGACCAGGAGTGGAAGACATGGGCGCGGTCGAGCGCGAAGGTCCGGGCCGCTCCCTCGGGATCGGGAGCCGGGGTGGGCCTGGTCGACGGGACGGCGGGGCGGGGCGGCATGGCGCCGTCGGCCGCGGTGCTGGGCAGCGTGCTCGTCATGCCGCACAGCGTAGGTCAGAGCACCCGCCCCGCGGCAGGATCGACGAGCCGCGTCGGCGGAGCGGATAGGCCCCGCCACCGGGTCGTGTGGACACTTCTCGGGCCGTGTGTTGGACAGTTCTCGGGCTGTGTGGACACTTCTCGGGCTGTGTGGACAC
>JBAPWU010000209.1:0-4923 GCA_049283855.1 Kineosporiaceae bacterium | reverse complement strand
CCCTGCCGCTGCCGGCCGACCCGGCCACCTGGCCGCTGCTGCCTGGCATCGCCCTGACCGCCGTGACCCCTGCGCTGCAGGCCGCGATGGCCGCGGTCGGTGCCGGCGGGGGTCCGCTGCCCGCGGCGGCGCTGCCCGCCGGGTATGCAGTGGCCGACGTTGGCGTGGCGATCCGCCGTCCCGCGACGGACGTCGCGACCGCCCGCCCCGCTGTGGTCTCCTTCGACCTGGACCTGACCGCGACCCCTCCCGGAACCCGGCTGCTGCTGCTCGCCCTGGTGGCCGCCGGGCCCGGCACCCCGGCGCCGGTCGGTGCGGGGCTGCGTGACGTCGTCCAGGGCTCGCCCCAGGTGAGCGCGCGCAGCGTCGAGGTGGTCGCTCCCTGAGCGCTACGGCGGTCAGTCCCGGTCGCCGAAGTCCTGACCCGGCGGCGGGCAGGAGGCGGCAGCACCTCCTCCATGCTCGTCCTCAAGCTCGTCCATGGCCTCACCGCCGGCCATCAGGTCGGTGATCTGCTCGCGGGTGCGCTCGCCCGTGCGGAAGTCGTCGGCCCTGGGGCGTCCCCGGGGCTGATCTGCGCTGTCCTGTCGGTTTGAGGAAACCGTTGCTCCATCCCCTGAGCTACGGGGGCGGGGGCCGCGGACAGGGCGGCGCCCATCCCTCATGCCATGGGTCCCGGGCTCAGGTTCCGCGGACAGCAGGGCCCATCGTGGTGGCGAAGCTCCAGTTCTCGAGCTTGTCGAGAGACGTCTCCCAGATGAACACGCCTCGCAGACTGGGGTGTATCAGCTTCTGCTGAAGATAGATGTTCTTGTAGACGTCGACGGTGTTCCAGCCGTAGGGGTAGTTGTGGTAGGTGATGCAGCCGATGAGTATCTTCGACGCCGGGACGCCAAGGCCGGTCATCGTGGCCAGGTCAGAATTGACGATGGAAGCCAACTGAGTGGCATTCCTGGCCTCGGGGAAATCGTAGAACTGGAGCCCGAACACGTCGAGATTGGCGCCTGCCCTGAGCGCGAAGTCCATGTAGATCGAGGTCGTCGTGCGGGCCTCGTAGGGTCGTGGTGTCGCCGAGATGACGAAACCGGCGCCGTACTTCGCCTTGAGCTTGCTGGCCAACGAGGCTGCCGCCGCCGGCTGGAAACAGGTACTACCACATTCCAGATCGAAATCGATGCCCTGGAAGCCGTACCACTCAAGAATCGGGACCAGGGAGTTGAACATCGTCGTTGCCCGCGCTTCGCTGGTCAGACGGATAGTGGTGTCCGAACCTCCACCCAGGCTGAGCAACCACACACTTCCGGATTGTTTGCTGGCGGCAATGTCGGCCTTGAGCTCGGTCGGTGTTTCGAAGACCGGATTGAAGGCCACGGCGCCAGTACTGTCGACGCCCATCGCGAACGCGGCATATTGCAGGTTGTACTGAGGGGCCATGGCCGTGATCTCTGACACCTTCGGCCCTTCCCACATCTGCCAGTAGCCCCCGACGATGTTCGCGCCGAGCGGCGTCGGCGTCGGCGTCGGTGTGGGCGTTGGGGTGGGCGTCGGCGTTGGGGTGGGCGTCGGCGTGGGCGTCGGCGTCGGCGTCGGCGTGACTGTTGGGGTGGGAGTGGGGGTCACATCGCTGTAGCTGAACACCAGGTCGACCCAGTAGTTGGTCTGCGCAGAACTCCGGTTCGGGAATCCGCTGCCATTCTTGTAGACGCCATTCGTGGCGCCCGCATCGGTTCCCGGCGCCGTGAGCACCCCCTTCGTCCGCGAGACAGTGAAGTAGTTGGCGTCCTTGGCATACCGTCCCCTGGGCGCGGTGTACGACACGACGTACTGGGTGTTCGCCGATATCTGCACGGGCTGAGCGAACGTGGCCGTCTGCCAGCCGGTCGAGGTTTCATTGGTGAACGTGACGGTGCGCAGCAACTGACCGTCGGACGTCCAGAGCGAACCGGTGTGCGTGCCGGTGTTGCCACTGCCCTTGTAGAACCTGACGCCTGTGACAGAACCGGCCGTTGATGCAGTGAACTTGAGACCCAGTTCGGTTGCCCGCGTCTCAGTCGACGAGGCCACTGTGGGCGCTTCCGTCGTCCAGAGGCTCTGACTCACGGTCGCCGCGGTGGCCTGAAGAATCGTCGCACCGACCAGTGCGCTTGCCAGAACCCCCACGAGAATCAAAAGTGGTCGTTTAACGAGCCTGCGCCGGTCGGGCAATCTGTGTCTCTGGGTGGACCTGGCGGATTGTCGACGGCTCCGGTCACGCGGCGTCACTCGATCTGGCATTTTCGCCCCCCATTGGCGACTAGGCCTTGCTTGGGGCGCACCATAGTCCTGGCCTGGGCGACTCGTTGGGGTTTCGGCGAATCGCCGAGCACGACCGCCGACGCTCGACGAGGTTCACGAACGCGCGATGGGCCACTGATGGAACGTCATCGCCCGGGGTCGAGCCCAGCCGCGGCGAAATGGAGGAGCGGAGCCGTCAGCCGCGGCCGAGGGCCAGGTCGCGCAGGTAGGAGCGCAGGCTGCTCTGACTGGGCAGGGTCGCGACGGTGGCCGAGCGCAGGGCCACGTCGATGGCATCCAACGAGAGCGATCCGGTGGTGACGTGGACCAGTACGTCCGTGTCGCCGCGCTGCGCAGGGTTCATGTTCCACACAGTGCACCAGAACGCAACGCGAACGCCGAGACACTCAGAGCTATCAGCCGTACTCCCGATGGGCCGGATCCCCCACCAGGGTGGCTCCCGAACCGGATCATTCACACCCCTTCGGACCGGCGAACCGGCCGCCGAACAGGTCGGATGCCCCTCCATGGCTGCCGCAATGGCACAGATAGGAGACAATGACGGGGCACGGATCCACCGGTGCGGCCGTCGGGATGCCGCACCGCCACGCAACAGACCCGTCTTCCCAGGGCGTTCAGGGGGATCCGGGAAGGAGAACCATGGCATCCGCCGGTCAGTTCGTCCGGGAGCGTATCCCGGTTCCAGCCAGTGTGCCCGAAGCCGGCCGACTGGTGCTCGAACTGGTCTCCAGTTCCAAGGACTCCCAGGCGGAGGCTGCGGGGCCGATGACCTTCCGGGTGGTCCGCCGCTACCGCCCCACCTGGGCCACTGCCACCGGATTCCTGATCGCTCCCCTGTTCGTGCGCCACACCGAGGTCTGCCGGGTCGCCGTCATCGAGGCCCGGATCGGCGCAGAGCTCCTGCTCGAAGGTGCCATCGACCCCGAGTTGCACGACCGGCTGATGCAGCTCGGCCGGGTCCCCGAGGCCGCACGGGTCTCCACCCTCGGCCCGCGACCGGTCCCGCATGCCCTGTCCCCGCACTCACCGCCGCCCGCCGCTGCCTATCCGCAGGCGTCCCACCCGGGCGGGTACGAGGCTGCCCCCTATCCGCCGCAGCCCGCTCCTCCTGCCGCCCCGGCCCCGGCCCCGTTGGGTTCCCACCAGCCGCCCGCGGCCCCGGACCGATCGCTGGACCTGCGCGATGCCGCACGACCGATCCCGCCCGGAATGACGCCGGCCGGCCGCGGCACCGGCGACGAGTTCGCCGACCTCATCCCACCGCCGCTGCTGCCGCCGAACGCACCGGACTACGCCCCGTCCGGCTCCGGCCAGCCCTCGCCTGCCCCCGCAGGCCCGGCGCCGGCCTTCCAGCCGCTGCACCCCCCGGCACCCGAGAGCGGCAACGGTTCCAACGGCGGGGGCTCGCAGGCTCGCCTGCCGAGCGCCTTCCGCTCCCCGCGCGACGCCGTTCAGGCGGACGACGTGCTGGCAGCGCCGGCGCCGTCCGCACCGTCACAGATGGACTGGGCACCTGCTGCCGCGCCGGCCGCCCCCCTCCCACCCGAAGGCTTCGGGCCTCCCCCTGTCCTCGCCCAGAACCTCAGCCGCACGCCCCCCACCGACGCCGCTCCCAGCCGCGCGCAGCAGATCACGGTCACGGTGGACTCGGGCGAGGAGTCGGTGGTCTCCCGCCTGCTGATCATCGGGCGGGCCCCGAGCCGGCAGCCGCACGAGGCGCATGCCGCCCTGCTCACCGTCAACGACCCGAGCCTGTCGGTCTCCAAGACCCACCTGGCGATCGAGGCGGACGGCGCCGGCCTGTGGGTGGTCGACCGCAACTCCACCAACGGCACCTGGATCGACGAGGGCCGCGGCGCCCTCCGCCCGGTGCCGCCGAACCAGCGGACGCCGGTGCCGCCTGGTGCGCGGGTGCTGATCGGTGAGCGCGTGCTCACGTTCATCCGTCAGAACCCCTGAGCCACAACCGATTCGCCGCTCACTCCGACGGCAGGTCCGCGCCGCGGAAGGTGCAGATGATCTGGGCGAAGACGAGCTCCGCGCCCACGTCCAACGGGTAGGGCATCCAGGGATCCAGCCGCACGGCCGTACGTCCCGGGATGCGCATGGTCGTGCCGTTGCGCGATCCGAGATCGACGACGAACGGACCCTGGAGCCCGACGTCGATCCGCACGTGGTTGCGGGACAGACCCCGGCTGGCCTCCGGCACCGGCACCAACCGGGCCGGCCGGTCACCCTCCACCTGGGACGGCGCCCTCCCGATGATCACCGGGCCGTCGACCTCCACCCGCCGGCCGTCATCGAACTCCAGGACGCCGTGACACACCGCCGCTCGCGGCTCGGGCTCCGACCCGGGTTCCGGTTCGGACTCCTGGCCGGGCTGCGGCTCGGGCTCCGACCCGGGTTCCGGTTCGGGCACCGTGCCGGGCGGCTGCTCCGGGTCCGGCGCGGCGTCCACCTCAGCCTCCCGGTCGGCCACGGCGTCCGGGTCGTTGGGCTCCGGGACCACGGACTCCGGGACCACGGACTCCGGCGGCTGCCCGGCACGGGCCTCCGGCACGGGCACCCCCCCGTGGCGCACCTCGGGCCGCACCGTCGGCGCGACCCGGGTGTCAGGCACGGCGGTGT
>JBAPWU010000208.1:0-4215 GCA_049283855.1 Kineosporiaceae bacterium | reverse complement strand
GCCGCGATGCACTCGGCCGGCGACTCTGCGGGCGGGCGCCTGCAGGCCGTCGCCGACAAGGCTGAGGTCGCCGCCGGCCCCAAGAGGACCCCGAAGCGACGCGGACGGCGGTTCCTGCTGCTGGCCGTGCTCGCCGCTGCCGCCGGGGCCGGGCTGGCCGCCTGGAGGCAACGGGTCAAGGACACCGAGGACATCTGGAAGGACGTGCCGACCGCGGTCTCCTCGGCCGGGCACGGGTCGTCGAACAACACCGTCGGCGCGCCGATCGCCGACAGCAGGCTGAGCACCGACAGCGGGCCGAGCACCGACAGCGTGGCGCCGGAGAGCGGTGCGACGCTGGACGACGCGGTCATGGCCGCCGAAGCCCCCGACGGCGAGGCGCTCGCCGGGCCGGGGTCGTTCGGCGAGACCGCCGCGGATTCCCCCGCCGTGGGTGAGGGGCTGGAGACCCCACCAGTCGAGGAGACCCCGACCCCGGTCGACCACGAGGAACTCACCCTCGACGCTCCCCCCGACCCGCCGGCGGAGGTCACGACCAAGACCACCCGCGCCCGCAAGTCCAAGGCCGAGGTGTCCGACGCCACCGAGGCCGCCACCGACGGCAGCCCCACCGACTCCCTCTGACCCCAGGCAGGCCGACCCCCAGGCAGGCTGACCCAAGCAGGCCAACCCAGCAGGCCAACCCAGCAGGCTGGCCCCAGCAGACTGACCGCAGGCCGGCTGCCCCCCGGAAACTCTTGACCCGGGCTCACCCCGGTCCAGGCTCACCCCCCTCGCAGGTGGCCGGCCGAGTGTAGACACTTCTCTGGCCGAGTGTGGACACTTCTCGGGCTGTGTGGACACTTCTCGGGCTGTGTGGACACTTCTCGGGCTGTGTGGACACTTCTCGGGCCGAGCGTGGACACTTCTCGGGCTGTGTGGACACTTCTCGGGCTGTGTGGACACTTCTCGGGCTAGAACGGCCGTTCTGGCCCGAGAAGTGTCCACATCTTTGACTGAACGGGTGCAATCACCGCAGCAGCGACATATACGGTGGGCCGCATCGCGGCGCTGATGATCACCGCGACGTCGGCCGAAGTCGAAGGGGCGGGGATGGCGCACGCTGGCAGGGAGCTCTGCCGATGAGCACGGGCCCCGTGACGGGTTCCCGATCCGCGACGAGCCACGCCGTCGACCGATCGCCGCGCCTCTGGCGCCCGGGCCGGGCCGCCGCACCCGGATCCGGACCGACCTCCCAGCCACTCCCGGCCTCCACCCCACCCGGAGGTCCGGCTGTTCCCGAGGGCATCCCGGCACCGCCGCGCCTGCGCCGCCGTCCGCTCTATCTGGTCGCCGGGCTGCTCACGATCGCCCTCGGCGCGATCCTGGCCGCGTGGCTGTTCACCCTGGTGGGCACCACCCGTCCGGTGCTCGCCGTCCGGTCCGCGGTCGATCGCGGGGAGGTGATCACTGCCGAGAACCTGATGACCGTCGACCTCACCCCCGACCCTGGGCTCCAGCCCGTGCCGGCCGATCAGCTGACCGTGGTGATCGGGCAGCGGGCCACCGTCGACCTGCCCGCCGGTGGTCTGGTGGTCGCAGGATCGTTCGCCAGGACCGCGCTCCCGGCGGGCGGCCAGTCCCTGGTCGGCATCTGGCTGACCCAGGGGCAGATGCCCGGCGAACCGTTGCGCGCCGGTGACCGGGTGCGGATCGTGGCCACCCCGCGCCAGCAGGAGAACGCCCCCAAGGACCCGCCCGCCTCGGTACCGGCCGTCGTCGTGTCCACCCGCACCTCCAACGACGGGCACACCCTGGTCACCGTCAGCGTGCCCGCGGCCATCGCCCCGCAACTGTCGGCGATGGTGGCCACGGCCCGGATCGGCCTGGTGCTGGACGCGGCGGCCCGCTGATGACCCTGACCGTGCTGACCTCGGCGTCCGGTGCCCCGGGAGTGAGCACCTCCTCGCTCGGTCTGGCCCTGGCCTGGCCGCGGCCGGTGCTGCTGGTCGAGGCGGATCCGACCGGCGGCTCGGCCATGCTCGCCGGCTGGTTCCACGGCCGCCCGCCTCACGACCGCGGCCTGGTCGACCTGGCCATGGCGCACAGCCAGGGCGACCTGCGACGGGCCCTGCCGACCGTCGTGATCCGGATCCCGAACACCTCCGTCGACCTGATCTCCGGCGTCCGCTCGCCGACCCAGGCCGCGGCCGTGGCACCGCTGTGGCCGGCGATGGCCACCGCGCTGCGGACCCTCGACGGCTCGGGGGTCGACGTCCTGGTGGACGCCGGGCGACTCGGCCTGGTGAACGCCCCGACGGCGCTGCTCGACGCGGCCGACGCCGTCCTGCTCACGTGCCGGGCCACCCTGCCGGCGATCTCGGCCGCCCGCGGGTGGGCCCGCGAGCTGACCGAGCGCTTCACGGCGGTGGGCACCGCGCAGCACCTGGGTCTGCTGGTGGTCGGCCCCGGCCACACCTTCGGCGCCGGCGAGGTGAAGGGCGTGCTCGGACTGCCGCTGATCGCGACGCTCCCCTGGGATCCCAAGACCGCTCAGGCGATCCACCTCGGTGAGACCTCGCGCCGGCTCAGTCGCGGGCCGTTGGCGCGAGCCCTGCACGCCGGGGCCGCGGCGGTGTCCCAGCTCGCCGCCGAGAACCGGGAGCGGCTCGCCGCCAGCCGCTCCCTCCCGGTGGAGGCAGGCCGATGAGCGAGACCGCAGCACCGACCAACCCGACCAACCCGACCAACCCGACCAACCCGACCAGCCGGTCCAACCCCGCCAACCTGTCCACCCTGGCCGACCTTCCGCTGTTCGCCGACACGCCGAGGCCGGTGTCGTTCACCACGGCGCCGGCGCCGGTGCGGGGGACGGTGAGCGAGGTGCCGGTGTCCGCCCCGTCGGCCGGCCTCGGGCCGCACCTGGACTGGTCCATGGTGAATCTCTTGCGGGTCAAGGCCTCCGACCGGCTGACCACGTCGATGTCCGAGCGGGTCACTCCCCTCACCGCCCAGGCTCAGCGCGAGCTGGGCCGCATGATCATTCTCGAACTGCTGGACGCCGAGGCCCGCTCGGCGCTCACCGCCGGGCGCGCGCCCACCAATCCGGTGCTGCAGCACCACCTGGCCCAGGCGGTGTACGACTCCCTGTTCGGGCTCGGCCGGCTGCAGCCGCTGGTGGACGACGAACGGGTGGAGAACATCGAGGTCAACGGGTTCGACCAGGTGACCCTGCAGTTCGCCGACGGGTCACGGGCTCCGGGGCCACCGGTGGCGGACTCCGATGCGGAGCTGCTGGACTTCCTCGCCTTCATCGCCTCGCGCAGCCTGGGCAATGCGCGCCCGTTCAGCCCGTCCCGGCCGAGCCTGCACATGACGCTGGACGGCGGCGCGCGCCTGGCCGCGACGGCCTGGATCACCCCGCGGCCGGTGGTGGTGATCCGCAGACACCGGTTGCGCCAGGTGCGGCTGGCCGAACTGGTGGACCGGCAGATGCTCTCACCGCTCGCGGCAGGCTTCCTCGCCGCCGCGATCCGTGCCCGCCGCTCGGTGGTCGTCTCCGGTCCGCAGGGTGCGGGCAAGACCACCATGGTGCGGGCCCTCGCCGAGGAACTGCCCGCCTGGGAGCGGATCGGCACCTTCGAGACCGAATACGAGCTGTTCCTGCACGAACTGCCGGGCCGATTCGCCTCGGTGGCCGCCTGGGAGGCCCGGCCGGGCTCGGGCGAGCGGGGGCCCGACGGTCGCCAGGCGGGGGAGATCACCCTCGACGACTGCCTCTACGACTCCTTCCGGTTCAACCTGGACCGCCAGATCGTCGGTGAGGTACGCGGTCGCGAGGTGCTGGCCATGTTCAAGGCGATGCAGTCCGGCGCAGGTTCGATCTCGACCACGCACGCCGCCACCGCTGTCGGCGCGATCCAGAAGCTGATCACCTGCGCGCTCGAGGCCGGCCCGCAGGTCACGGTCGCCTACGCGGAACGCGTTGTGGCAGAGCACATCGACCTGATCGTCCAACTCGGCATGGACGTCGTCACCGACGCGGCGGGCCGCCCGGTCCGTCGGCGCTACGTCAGCGAGATCATCGCCGTCCAGCCCGGTGAGGACGGGCCCGCGCATTCGCACGTGTTCCGCGGCGGGGCGGCGGGCGCCGTCCCGGGGGTGCTGCCCGACGAGTACCGCGCGCTGGCCGGGCTGGGGTTCGACCTGGCCGCCTACACCCGGGCGACCATCCGG
>JBAPWU010000207.1:0-6891 GCA_049283855.1 Kineosporiaceae bacterium | reverse complement strand
CGACGTCCACTACGGCCGCGCCGACGCCGTCCGGGTCGCCCGCGCCGACGTCCTGGACCTGGCCTACGCCGCCCACCCCGAGCGGTTCGTCAGCAAGCCACCCGAGCCCCCAAGCTGCCCCATGCCGTCTGGATCAACAAGCCACCAGAGACGGAGAACTCAACCGATTCGACTCACTAAAACGAACGAGTCCGTGTCTCAAAACAGGTTGACAGCTACCGCGGGCCCGACGGTGGTGTGCAGGAGGTCTGCTGTGTGGTGGTAGGCGGTGGCACGGTCGTGTTGGCGTTGCTCGCGCACGGCTGTCGGGCAACCACAGGGCCTGACGCCCGGGGTTGTCGGTTTGGACCACCGACGGAGTCCGCTCACACATCAGGTCCGGTCGAAGACGCACGACACGACGCCAGTCGTTCTGCGCGTCGGCGCCCTGCAGGAGAACGACCGGGCGCCCGCGACGACGAGCACGAGGTTGATGCTGGTCATCCCGGCGTAGAACCCACAGGTCGGGTATCAGGTCGACCAGGCGGATCACGGGCTCGACTCCGGCCGGCCGCTTCGCGGCGGCCGGCCGGGGGAGGGCCTTCGACGTCGGCGCCGGGCTGCCGGTGTCCGTGTTCCGCGCTCGCCGAGAGTGAGTGTCCTGGTACGACTACGCCTCCCTGTACACGGATGGGAAGTGGCCGGCGGCATCGGGCACCTATCGGCGAGGCATCGCTGAGGCCTTGCCCGCCGCCCCGCTGACGCTGACCACGGTGAAGGACCCGCGGAGGTCCGGGCGGGTGCGGGAGCGAACGGCCGAGGGGTGCAGACGTGGTTCCGCCATCCTGCCCGTCGGCTGTGCCCTGACACCGTGCGACGCATGTCGGCGTGCCTCATTCGATCCGACTCGCTGTCGCCGACTATGGGAGCCAACTTCGTCAGGATGATGGCCACCCGCTCATGTCCGTGCGGCAAGCTGATCGGGCCGGTCTGCGCGTGAGCTGACGGACCATGGGCTGGAACGCAGGCCCAGCCAGCGCTACGCCGCGAACACGCGTCGTCGATGCCAGTCCAGGTACTCAGCGGCGGGTGGGTCGGCGCCGTCAGGAAGGAGCAGGGCCTCCTTCAATGGCGGGCGATCGAAGTAGCGGCGGGCGATCTCGTCCTGGGTCACCGCTGCGCTCAGCCGGGTAGCGGTGTGGATGCGCAGGGCCCCCGTTGACCGTGAGGAGCCCGACGTCGAACGCAACGTCGTGGGTGGGGCAGGCGGCCAGGCCGTTGCGGTGGTCCAGTCGTTCCCGGTCGGTGCTGTCCCGCCAGGGCTTGATGTGGCTGGCCAGCAGCATCCGCGGTGCATTGAACGACGGTGGCGCCAGGCCGCAGAAAACGCAGCGGTGCCCGCAGTTGCTCAGTACGCGGGCGGCGAAGACGTGCTGGCCGACCCGCGCTGCTGCGACCAGGACGCGCTCGGTCTCCCGCTCGGTCAAGCCGCCGGGCGTGGCCTTCCAGTCGACCAGGCGTCGCTGCAGATCGCGCTCGACAACGGAGACGTCGAGTTCCTCCTGCCCCAGCAGCACGAACTCGCCGCCCGCTTCCAAGTCGAGGAAGTCGGGAAGACGGTCTTGGCCGATCCCGGCAGCGCGGGCGCCTGCCAGCAGCAGCCGGTAGATCCGCGAGAACTCCTCGGGATGCTCCCGAAGCGTCGCTCCGGCGAGGCGGTCCCAGCGACCGCCGTGACTGCGGGAGCCATCGAGGTTGGCCATCTTCGCCAACACGCTGGAGGGCGGCCGGGCGAAGAGCCGAGCCAACGCCGGAACCGGCTCCGGAGCCCGGTGAGCGCTGCCGGACCCGAACCTGCGGTGGTTCACCACGAAGGACGCGGCCAGGCAGAGCAACGTCTCGACGGGAACGAAGTCGACCTGCCGCTGCCCCGACGGTATCGCCGATCGGACGTTGATCTGGGCGAACTGGGCGCGGGCAGTCTCAACCGTCAGACCGAGGTAGTCGGCAAGATCTGCCACCAGCCGAGGCTACTCCCAACATCAAGCGCCCTGCCCGGTTACCCGGGCGGGCACGGGCAGGTGCGCGGTCGGCAAGCAATGCCCCCGCTCCTGCCTCGCACTCAGCGTAACCGCCAGGTCGATCCCAAGATCGACTCAGCGCGGCATAGCGGACGTTCTCGTGCGCGACACACCCGCCGACTCGGCAGTCATCATGTCGATCTCGCGGGCAGGCGTCCCCAGAGGCCACTGTCCGCCTAGACGGCACCGGGGTCGCCATGACGGTCTGGGTTCTCCTCCACGGTGAGGTCTGCATCGGTGAGCCATCCGAAGGCTCGTCGAACAGACTCGTCGGGAGTTGCGAGAATGGCCAAGCTCGCGCGCATGAGTCCGTAGAGCGCGATGATCCACGAACGAGCAAGCGCCTCGTTGCCCCTTGCCGAGAGGGAGAGGCTCGGGATGAGGTGGCCACGATGAAGTACGTTCAGGCACCGCTCCATGGCGTGTATCTCAACCGACCACCACTCCGAGTGGGCCACGCCGCTTTCAAGCTGGTAGGCGTGTCGGTAGAGGTCGAGGAGGCCGCACTCCGTTGCCATGTCCCGCAGTGACTTTCCGCCCGCGAACGTGCTGCTGATGTCCACGACGCGGTGATCGAGTACGTCGTCATTGTGACTCGCTCGCTCGATCATCTGGACGGCCTCGTCATGGCCGGTGATGTGCCACTCCTGCGGGAACTCGGCAGCGATGCGGGCATAGAGCTTGGCCTTCCCGGCACCAAAGCCCTGGTACTTGCGGTAGACGTCTTCCTGATCCTGCGTCGCCATCCACTCCAGCAGGATTCGGACCTCGACGAGGATCCGGCCGACGTGCGATCCGTGCTCGGAGCACCACAGGTCCGGGGCCCCGAGAGCGGTGATGACCTCACGTGCTGCACGCGCGACTAGGCCCGTGTGGACCTCTTCCCTTTCCAGGTCGTACAGACGAGAGGGCGTCGTCTCGATGGCCTCGGAGTAGCTCGACATGAGGTCCATGGCGCGCCGGCGAAAGTCCGCGGAGGCGAGGCTCGGTTCTCCAGCTAGAGCGCCTGGAGAGTCGTCGTTGCCGGGCGTCGGTGTGTCGGGCCCGTCTTCGACATCCCGCTTACGCAGGCAACTCGTGGTCATGGAGTTCGCTCCCCAGAAGACCTTGGCCCACTTAATCGTGTCGGAGAGGTAGCCAGGGTCCTGGTGGAGGACCAGTGCTCGGTGAGCGCCCCACGAGGCACGCACGACTGTGTCGGCCATTGCTCGAGTCTTCACGTCATTTGGGTAGTTCTTCAGCAAGTCGATCATTCGCTGGTCCGACCTGAACGAGCCTGCCTGCACCCTGCTCCAAATGGAGAGGCACTTGATGAGGGCTTCCCGGTGTCCGTCCTTCAGGACTTCGAGCACCGCTTTCGCAAGCCGGTCGATCTCGGGCCGCTCTGGCGGCCGCACCTCCAAGTCGACGAGCCACTCAGCTGGTCTAAACGGGTAGGAAGCGAGGGCCCGCGCGACGCCCTCAGGCAGGAGGCCCCACTCGGCTGCCCGAGCCTTCACGACGGAACGCGCCTCAGGAACTCGAGCGACCAGCCGGTCGAGGCTCGTGAGGCGGCCGTCGAGGCAGTCGGCGAGGAACCCATCGTCCGCTCGACCCTTGAGATCATTCAGCACTGCACCCTGCCAGCGAACAAATCGCTCAGCGGAGCCGTTTCCGAGCTCGGACAAGGTCAGGACCAGCCACAGGTAGTCAGGCAGGTCATCCCTGACCCAATCGCCCAGATGCAGCGCCCCGCTGGCTGCCACTGGGGACATGAACTTGCGACCTCTTCGAACATGATCGACGAGTGGACCCGACTTCTCGTTGGAGCGTGGCAGCGACACGCTGTAACGCTACGCGCCTCGACTGACCAGCCCACCAGCGACTCCATGGCCCAGGCAGGTTCGCGCCACGGCTTGCGCTCTCGACTTGGCCGCGCGGACGGCGGCAGATGCGGACGTTGAGGGTGGCGATTCCGAGCCCGAGCCGGGGCCGATTGGACGGTGCTCGGGTTGCTCAGCGGTTGCTCAGCGGTCGATGGAGACTGTCCGCGTCGCGGTCGCCTAGGGCTTGCCTCGCCGGGGACGGTGGCCTCGCGACGCTCGACCACTGACCGGTAGCGGCGGGAGGTGAGCACACCACGACCCCCGGTCACGACGATGTCCGTCGTCGCGCCCGGCGCTGGCTGGACGGGGCCGTCGCTCGGGTCGTTTGCCTCTGGCCCTGGCAGGGCCGAGGACTCACCCTCGCAATAGGCGTCAGCGCACGTCGCTCGTGAGCGACCGCGCACAAGGGATGGCGTGGTTCGCCGGAAGTCGTTGATCGGAGGCGCGATGTCCACGACCAAGAACGCGACGACGACCCTCCTGCCCCTCATCGGCTGGTGTGCCCTTGTCCCTGTGGCGCTGTTGGCGCTGCTTCGCACTCCCCTGGAGGCCGGCCTGGCGGCGGCGCTGGTGGGTGGGCTGGCGAGCGCTTCCGGGGTGTGGTCACCAACGCTGCGCCACAACCTTCCCTTGACGGCCGCAACGAGCGCCGTGAGCTGGGGAGCATGCGCCGCCGTGGCGGCGTGGCTGGCGAGCGGGCCGTGGCTGGTGGTGGTCTTCCCGTTGGCGATGGTGGCCGCGGTGCTCCCCCTGCGGCTCATCGGCGCGCCCCGTTTCGTGAACAACCCCCTGGTGCGCACCCAACAGCCGTGGCTGGCGGTCGTGCACACGGCTCGACTGGGCGGCGATCTGATGACGACGGCGGTGCTCGCGACCGCGAGCACGTCGGTGGCGCTGGCGCTGTGTGGCCACCTCGGGGCGGCGGCGGCCGGGGCCGGCTTCGTGGTGGCGGTGCTGACGTTCGGCTGGGCGAGCCTGAGGAGCGCCACGGTCCGGGCCGGGCAAGGCAGTCCCCATCGCGTCGCGGCGGTTGTCGTCGACGGCAAGCCGCCGGAGCACGGAGAGCCCACCGGGGTGGTCTCCACCGAGTCGCCGGAGTACCGCGACGTGGAGGGAACGCTGGCGCGCTACCGGCCCCACGTCGAGGAGGCCGCGCGTCAGGGCGCCAGGGTGATCGTGCTCCCCGAGGCCAGCGTCGTTACCGAGAACGGTGGGCCGGCGCGCTGGTGCGCGGGGGTGGGGGACTGGGCACGAGCGCTCGATGTGGCGATCGTCGCGGGCTTCTTCGACGCGGCGACCCCGAGGAACACGCTGGCGGTCATCGACAAGAGCGGCGTGGTCGCGCACTACGACAAGCAGCACCCCGCCCGCGGGGCCGAGCCGCCCCCCCGCGCCAAGATGGGGGTGGGTCCTCACCGGCTGGCCACCGGAGCGGCGCTGTCGACGGCCATCTGCGTCGACCTCGACTACTGCGACATCGCGCGCTCGGCGCGACGGGCCGGCGCGCTCCTCGCGGCGCCGTCGAACGACTGGTTCGGCGGGTTCGAGGTCCTGCACCATCACAGCGCGGTGTGGGCTGCGGTCATGGGCGGCGTTCCCATCGTGCGCTCGACCGGGCACGGCATCTCCTCGATCTACGACGGCGCCGGCCGCGTGCTGAAGCAGCAGAGCAGCGCGGACGGACCGGTGGTGCTGGTAGCCGACGTGCGCAGCTGACCACCGGGGCTCCCTGCCCCACCCTCGCGCGGAAGGGCGCACCGTGGCTAACCGGTTGACTCCGCTCGGTGGGTGGCTGCGCGCGGCCCTGGGGCGGTGATCTCGGCGTAGGTGGTGGGCGGGATCTGGCTGCCGAGGCCGAGGACGGTCTGGAAGGCGGCCGTGGGGGTGCGCCCGGTTGGGCTCGGGGTACCCGACAACCGTGACCGGCCCCGGTCCCGTGTCCAAGTTCGTGCGTCCGCGACCGGTGCGGTGTCGCCGGCGGGCGTGCAGCTGCCGAGGGAACCGGCCCGCGTGGGCGGGCTGGAACCGCTCTGTCCGCGGGACCAGGCGGGTCAGCGCTCGCGCAGGCGCTTCATCTCCTGGTCGACATCGACCGAGGTGATCGGGCGCCGGGTCACCCTCCACCAGTTCGCCGCCACGGGGATCCCCCAGCCCAAGGTCACCCATACCGGCCAGGGGAAGGCGTCGTCCACCCTCGTCCGCAGGCCCGGCACGAGGCCGTCCGTCAGCGCCCACAGTCCCCACAGGAAGACGTTGACGACCAGATACACCACCAGGTAGCGCTGGAAGGCCCGCCTGTCCTTGACGCGCTTCATCGCCTGCTCGCGCAGTGCCTGGTCGTCTCCCGTGGGCGGCGGAGGGATCGCCATGGCGACCTCCTACTCGATGGGTCTCGCTGGCGGTCAGCGTGGACCCGCAGGCAGCCGCCGCCACGGGTCGAAGGTCCCAGGACGCCCACGTCGGCGAGCATGCCGACGAGCCGCGGGACGCGGCAGCGAGCCGTGCGCGTCACCGGCTGTCGGCATCGGGTGCCCGGCCCGGCCCGGGGCCAGGCATTCCGCCTCTGGCCCGTGACCGCCCCCCGCGGTACTACAAGGAGGTGACACCGGTGCGTCCGGGAGGGGTCGATGGCCCGGTCCCTGAGGGGCGGTGCTGCCCGCCCGGCTGGTCCGCCTGAGCCGACGGTTCCCCCTGCTGACGGTCCCTGCCGAGGTCGCGACCGTGGGGCCGCTGCTGAACCTGAGATCGGCGGCCGGTCAGGTGCCGATCGCTACCGTGCCGCGCTTCGGCTGGACACCGAGGAGTACATCCCCCTGTACCGGGCGACACTGCGGGAGCTGCTGCGCCCGGTCCCCGTCGCCCGCAGTGCGGCATGAGCGTATTGGCCGCGCGGATCGCGGCATGAGCGTATTGGCCGCGCGGATCGCGGCATGAGCGTATTGGCCGCGCGGATCGCGGCATGAGCG